>JACRBM010000031.1 GCA_016219275.1 Chloroflexota bacterium | reverse complement strand
CGACGAGTGAGTCGGGTTGGACGCCCAGTTTCTGCAAATGGTGTGCGAGTTGATTGGCGCGGCGATTGAGTTCGCGATAGGTCAAGGATTCGTCGCCGCACATGACCGCAATCGCATCGGGCGTGCGTTCAACTTGGGCTTGAAAAAGTTCGTGGATGCATCGTTCGGGCAAGGTTGTTTGCGTGGCATTCCATTCCAACAATTGTTTGCGTTCGCCATCGGTTAGTAGAGGCAAATCCGTAGGAGAACGTTGCGCGTGGGCGATGAAATTTTCGAGCAGGGTGCGCCAGTGACCCAGCATTCGATTAATAGTTGCGTGATCAAAACGGCGATTGTCGTACGAAATCTTGAGCACGAGTTCATGGTCTAGTCCCGCAACAGCCGTAATCGGATAATTGGTTTGCTCGATCGAGCGCACATCACCAATCTGCAAACTCGAATCGCGTAGGAAATCACCCACCGGGTAATTTTCAAAGATGAGAATACTTTCGAACAATGGTGTGCCGTGTGGCAGCGCACTCCAATTTTGAATTTCCGCCAGTGGGGCATATTCATATTGCCGCGTTTCGATTTGTCGAGCTTGCAAATTGTCGAGCCACGCCAAGAGTGTCGTATTCGATGGCGCACGCACGCGCACCGGCAATGTGTTGATGAACAAGCCAACCATGGTTTCCGCGCCGGGCAAATTGGCGGGACGACCTGACACGGTTGCGCCAAACATAACGTCCTCTTCGCCACTGTAACGATTCAAGAGCAATGCCCACGCGCCCTGTACGAGTGTGTTCAAGGTCAATTGATTTTGCCGCGCGAGGTTTTGCAACTCTGATGTCGCTTTAGCGGTCAAACGTGTTTCGATTTCAGAAAAAGTGGCGTCGGTGTTTGATGCCGGGTGATCAACGGTCAATGGCGTCGGCGCAGTGAAACCTTGCAAGGTGCGTCGCCAAAATGATTCGGCTTGCGCGGCGTCTCGATTTTGCAACCAAGCGATGTAATCGCGATACGGGCGGACCGGTTCGAGCATCGGCGATTGATCACGGCGAAATGCGGCGTAACTGGTGAGCATCTCTTTCAGCAAGATCGGCAGCGACCATCCATCCGCCAACGCGTGATGCCAGGTCCACACGAATCGCCATGCGTTATCGGCAAGCCGGATCAACGCAAGCCGCAACAATGGCGCGTGCGTCAAATCAAATCCGCGCCGGCGATCCGCGCGCAAAAATATTTCCAACTCGGTTTCTTGTTCCGACGCCGACAAATCGCGCCAATCGGATTGATCGAGTTTGAGATTAACCTCGCGATGCACGACCTGAAACATTTTGTCGAGACGTTTCCACACAAAGGCGGTTCGCAAAACCGAATGCCGGGCGACAACATGTTTCCACGCGCGTTCAAACGCGGCGACGTTCAAATCGCCGTGCAAGGCGCACATCAATTGCTCGATGTACGCGCCGGACTCGGGGGCGTACACACTATGAAAGATCATGCCTTGTTGCATCGGCGAAAGCGGATAGACCGCCTCGATGTTCTTGTTATTCATCGTCATCACCTATTCGGCGCTGGTCTCGGCGATCAGCGCATCCATCTCGGCTTGCGTCAGTTCCAGGTCAAAATCCGATGGCGCATAATCGCGCGCCTCTGGCGATTGGGACTGGGCGAGGAGACCGCGCAACGCGGCGATGAAATCACGCGCGACGCGCTCGATCGTTTCGCGCCGATGAATGTTCTCGCTGTACGTCCACTCGACTTGCAATTCGCCGCCGACAATCGCGGCGCTTATATCGAGCAGATGTGTCCGCTGTCCGCGCGGACTGCGCTCTGCGCCAATCGGCTCGCGCGATAAGCTGAACGGCGCAGACGCGGGCAGGATAGCATCGAGTTGACCCAGGTAGTTGAAACTGACTGGCGCATGTGGCGATGCCGCCAATTGCGCGGTGCTCTCGCGATTGAGATAACGCAATAATCCAAAACCGATGCCGTGATGCGGCACGCGGCGCAATTGTTCTTGCACCGATTTCAACGCGTGACCCGGAGTTGTTGCGTTCAACTCCAAGCGCACTGGGTACACGCTCGTGAACCAGCCCAGTGTCCGCGATACATCTACATCGGCGAACAAGTCTTCGCGTCCGTGTCCTTCCAAATCCACGAGCAGCGCGCGCGCCCCCGTCCAGCATGCGACTGTTTGCGCGAGCGCAGTGAGCAACACATCGTTGATCTCGGCGTGATACGCGGCGAGAACATGGCGTAGGAGCGCGTGCGTTGAATCCGCATCGAGCACTGCTCGAACACTGCCCGCCGATGCTTCGATATTTTCACCGCGCACGTCCGTTGGCAGATTACACTCAGCCGTGTTCAACGTGTCCAACCAATAATCTGTTTCCGCGCGCACCGCGTCGGTTTGCGCGTACTCGTTCAATCGTTGCGCCCAATATTGGAACGAAGTCGTCTTGGGTGGTACCTGCACGCGTTCACCGCGACGCGCTTGCGTGTACGCGGTCAACAAATCTTGAATCAAGATTCGCCACGCGACATTGTCCACGCTGAGATGATGGACCGCGATGAACAATCGTCCGCTGCGCTCTGCGCCGAGATCGAAATAGGCGACGCGCATCAATTGTCCTTGTGTGAAATTCAAACTTGCTTGCAGTTCGGCGGTGCGAGTTTCGATGATGCGTGACTGCTCACTCTCGGATGAAATGTTCAGGTCGAACCACTCTACCGCGGTCGTTTCCGGCTTGGGCGACACGTCAGCGCGCCACCCTGATTCGTCGCGCGTGAAACGCGTCCGCAAAGCATCGTGATGGAGCAACAAGTGGGCAACTGCCTGCTCAAGCGATTCGCGTTGCAACGGCTCGCGGACTTGGAAGAGGACGGCTTGATTCCAATGATGTGGCTCGACAAAATTCTGTTCAAAGAACCAACGTTGAATCGGCGTGAGCAATACCTTGCCGGTGACGATGCCTTGCTCGGCGCGAACGAGCGTTGCGCGCGATGCGCCTGCCACTTGCGCGAGTTGCGCGACGGTCGGGTTTTGGAACAACTGCTTGGGCGTCAGCGACAAACCGGCATGATTCGCGCGCGCGACGACCTGGATGCTCAGAATCGAATCGCCGCCCAGTTCGAAGAAATTATCGTGGACACCGACACGCGCGACACCCAGAACTTGGGTCCAAATGTCTGCCAGAATTTCTTCCGTGCGCGTGCGAGGCGCGGTGAATTCGCTTGCGAGATGCGATTGATCCGGCGCGGGCAGAGCGCGGCGATCTACTTTGCCGTTGGGTGTAAGTGGCAACGCGTCCATAAACACGAATGCGGATGGCGCCATATAATCGGGCAGTTTCGCGCGCAAGAATTCGCGCAATTCGCCGATGCCAACGGGCTGGGTCATCACAACATACGCCACCAGTCGTTTGCCCTCCTGTTCGCGTTCTGCATCACGCGCGATGACGATGACCTCGCGGACTGCCGGATGTTGTCCCAGGACGGCTTCGATTTCGCCCAACTCGATTCGAAATCCGCGAACCTTGACTTGATGATCAATCCGACCCAGGAATTCGATTTCGCCATTCGCGCGATAACGCACGAGGTCGCCGGTCTTGTACAGACGCAGTGAACAGTGGATACGGTTGACGGTGATGAATTTCTCTGCGGTGAGTTGCGGACGATTGAGATAGCCGCGCGCCAAACCCGCGCCGCCGATATGTAGTTCGCCCGGCACGCCAATCGGCACGATTTGCGAATGCGCGTCGAGGATGTAAACCTGGGTGTTGGCAATCGGACGTCCAATCGTCGGCGGTACATCCGCGCGCGTTGTGGGCGCAACGATGCCCGACGTAGTGACGACGGTGTACTCGGTGGGACCATAGTTGTTCGACAGTTGAAACGGCAATGTGTGTGAGGGATACGCGTGCAGTTTGTCTCCGCCCGTTAGCAAGGTTCGCAACGGTGTGTCGTTGCGCCAATCAAGCGCTACAACTGCTTCGGCGAGCGGCGTCGGCAGAAAGGTGATCGTGATGGATTGCGCCGCGAGCCAATCGCGAAGCTGGGTTGGCGCGGCACGCGTTTCGTCATCGGGAATGTGAATGCTCGCGCCCGCGCACAAGTAGGACCACAATTCCCACACCGAGGCGTCGAAGCCAGGACCCGAAATTAGCGTTGCGCGATCTTTTGGCGAAACCGCAAACGCGCGCTGATGCCAATACACCAAATTCAACAAGCTGCGATGTTCGATCTGCACGCCTTTTGGCAAACCGGTCGAACCGGAGGTGTAGATCATGTATGCGAGATTCGCGCACGTAACGTGATTCGCCGGATTCTCTGCGCGCTCTCGCGCGATCACATGCCAATCGGTATCGAGGCAAACGATTTTTGTATTGGCGAGAGACAGACCCAGGTTTGTGACCAAGCCGGAGTGAGTGAGCAACACTGGGGATTGCGCGTCCGTCAGCATATACGTCAAGCGTTCCGGTGGAACCGTCGGATCGAGCGGGACATACGCGCCGCCCGCTTTTAGCACGCCCAACGCTGCGATGACAAGTTCGATGGAACGTTCCATACAAATGCCGACGAGGACATCGGGAGCGACACCTAGTTTTTGGAGATAATGCGCGAGTTGATTCGCGCGCTGATTCAACTCGCGATACGTCAATTGTTGATCCTGGGTTGCTATCGCCAGCGCGTCCGGCGCGCGTTCGACGTGCGCCTGGAATAAGTGATGCGCACAATCGTCGAGCGGCAAATCGGCGCGCGTGTCATTCCACTCAATCAAAAGTTGATGCTCCTCGGCTTCGGTCAGCATTGGCATCGTCGCGATTGATTGATCGGGATGCGCGACGGCGTTTTCCAAAATGGTCTGGAGGTGTCCTGCCATGCGCGCTATCGTCGCCGCATCGAACAAATCCGTGTTGTATTCGAGCGTGCCGATGAGTTGATTGCCTTTTTCTTCAAAGATCAAGGTCAAATCAAACTTGGCAGTGCCGGTTTCGATTTCGACCGGCTGCGAAATCACGCCGGGAAATTCGAGCGATGGGTCGGGCGCATTTTGCAAAGCGAACATGACCTGGAACAACGGCGTGTGACTCAGATTGCGTTTGGGTTGCACCGCATCCACGATCATCTCGAACGGCACATCTTGATGCGCGTACGCGCCGAGTGCGACCTCGCGCACGCGCTTGAGCAATTCGCGAAAGCTGGGTTCGCCGCCAAGATCAGTCCGCAGAACGAGTGTGTTGACAAAAAATCCGATCAACTCTTCAATCTCGGCGCGGTTGCGATTGGCGATGACGGTACCGACGCTCATGTCGGTCTGCCCGGTGTAGCGATACAGCACGGTTTGAAATGCCGCGAGCAAGGTCATGAACAGCGTCGCGCCTTCGCGGTGACTCGACGTTTTCAGTCCGCGCGTCAACGCTTCGCTCAATGCGAATGTGTGACACGCGCCGTTGAATGTTTGCAATGCCGGACGCGGTCGGTCGGTGGGCAAATTCAAAACTGGCAACTCGCCCGCCAGTTGTTCTTTCCAATATGTCCGCTGATCCTGAAGCGTTTCATCGTTGAGCCACGCGCGTTGCCACGCGGCGAAATCGGCGTACTGAATTTGCGGTTCAGCCAAAGCCAGGGGTTCGCCATTCACTTGCGCCTGATAGATCGCCGCGAGTTGACGCGTGAGTACGCCGGTAGACCAGCCATCGGAGATGATGTGATGTATTGCGAGCAACACCACCCACACGTCGTCCGCCAATTGTAAGAGATGCACGCGGAGCAAGGGACCGCGCGCGAGATCGAACGGCTGGCGCGCGTGTTCCTTCGCCAGCCGGCGCATTTCGGATTCGCGTTCAGACTCGGGCAACGCGCGCAAATCGGTTTGCGGCAGCGCGATCATCAACTGCGGCGCGATGACCTGGGATGGTTGTCCGTTCACAACGGGAAACGTGGTGCGCAGTGATTCGTGCCGCCGGACGATTTCGTTCAAGGCGTGTTCGAGCGCGCCCACATCGAGCGACCCTTTCAGGCGCACTGCCGCCGCGATGTTGTAGAGCGGATTGTTCGGTTCGAGTTGATCGAGGAACCACAGACGTTGTTGCGCGAATGAAAGCGGCAACCTGCCGTCGCGTGCGCCGCGTTGAATCGAGGGCGCGGGCGCGCGTTGGGCGTTCTCGATCTGACGCGCGAATTCCGCAAGCGTTGGCGATTCGAACAATGCGCGCAAAGGCAATTCGATGTTGAACGCGGCGCGCACGCGCGAGATGACCTGGGTCGCGAGCAACGAATGACCACCCAGGTTGAAAAAATTATCGTGAATGCTTACGCGCTCGACGCCCAGCAAGTTTGCCCACAGCCCGGCGAGAATTTCTTCGATGGGCGTGCGCGGCGCGACGAAGGCGCCTTCGTCGGCAATCGGCTCCGGCGCGGGAAGCGCGCGGCGATTCACTTTACCGCTCGGCAACGTTGGCAGCGAATCCAGTACGACGAATGCGGATGGAATCATGTACTCCGGCAACTTGGCGCGCAGAAATTCGCGCAGGTCTACGGTCGTCGGTCTGCCGTCGTCCGTTGCTACATAGGCGACAAGCCGATTGACGCCGCTATCATCGCGCGCGATTACGGCGGCTTGTTTCACAGTGGGGTGCTGCTCCAGCGTCACTTCAATCTCACTCAACTCGACGCGAAAACCGCGCACCTTGACTTGGTCATCCGCGCGTCCGATGAATTCGAGATTGCCATCCGGGAGATAGCGCGCCAGGTCGCCGGTTTTGTAGAGGCGCAGTGAACAGTTGTCAGTGAACAGTGAACAGTGAACACTGTTGACTGTTGACTGTTGACTGTTGACTGTGATGAACTTTTCCGCGGTCAACTCCGGACGATTGAGATAGCCGCGCGCGAGACACACACCGCCGATGTGCAATTCGCCCGGCACGCCGATCGGCACGGGCTGCAAGTAGGGGTCGAGCACGTACGTTTGCGCGTTCGCAATCGGTCGCCCGATGGGTACGTCGCGGAGATCGGCTTGATCGGGCTTGGCTTGATACAGCGTGGCGATGACGGTCGCTTCGGTGGGTCCGTACGTGTTCATCCACGCAATGTTCTTGCCGGCAACTTGGAACCACTCGGCGAGTTTTTCTGCCGATGCTTTTTCGCCGCCGACGACGACCAGGCGCACCGATGGCGGTACGCGTTCGCCGGTGGCTTGCAACTCGGCAACCCAGGTCTGCCAGTACGCGGTCGGCAGGTCAAGCACGGTAACCTGCTCGCGCTCGATGAATTGGTGAAACTCGCGCAGCGTGGGCAATGGCTCTGGTCGCAAAACGATGCGCGCGCCGACCGACCATGCCGGAAATATTTCTTCGACGGCGGCATCGAAACAGATCGTCGAGAATTGCAAAACCCGGTCGCGCGCATCCAAGCGAAATGCCTGCGCGACGGCAAGGTTGTGGTTGACGACGGCGCGGTGCGGCACGAGCACGCCTTTGGGTTTACCGGTTGAACCCGAGGTGTAAATCACGTACGCGAGATTTTCCGGCGTGACATTGCTTGCTGGGTCGGTATCACACTCTCGCGCGATGGAGTTCCAATCGGTGTCTAGGCAAATGAAATGACGAATGGCGAATGGCGAATGGCGGAATCGTTCCACGAGAGGCGCTTGCGTCAACACAATCGGCGCGCCCGAATCTTCAAGCATGAAGGCGAGCCGGTCGGCAGGATAGGTTGGATCGAGCGGCAGGTACGCGCCGCCGGCTTTGAGTACCGCAAGCAGTGCAATCGGCAACTCGAACGACCGCGCGACGCAAATGCCGACGAGCGTATCCGGAACGACACCCAGTTTTTGTAAATGCTGCGCGAGTTGATTCGCGCGCCGGTTCAATTCGCGATACGTGAGCGGCTCGCCTTCAAACTGCACGGCGATGGCGTCGGGCGTGCGTTTGGCTTGCGCCTGGAACAAGTGATGCATGCACTGATCGCGCGCATACTCGGTCGCGGTCTGGTTCCATTTGGACAACTGCTGTTGTTCGGCTTCGCTCAACAACGGCAAGGTTGCGATGGATTGATCGGGATGCGCGGCGATGCCTTCCAATATGTTGCGATAGTGCGCGATAAAACGCGTGATTGTCGCGGCGTCGAAGAGATCGCCGGCGTACTCAATCGTTCCATGCAACCCATTCGGTTTTTCTTCGAGCATCAAGGTTAGATCGAACGTGGACGTTCCGCTGTGAACGGGAAGGCGGCTGATCGTCAAATTGGGCAACTGGAGATCGGGCAAGGGCGCGTTCTGCAGAACGAACATCGTTTGAAATAACGGCGTGTGACTCAAACTTCGTTCCGGCTGAAGTGTGTCCACCAACATTTCGAATGGCACGTCTTGATGTGCGAACGCATCCAAGGTCATTGGGCGCACGCGTTTGAGCAGATCGCGAAAGGTCGGCTCACCTGAGAGGTCTGCGCGTAAAACAAGCGTATTGACGAAAAAGCCGATCAATCCTTCCAGTTCCGAGCGATTGCGGTTGGCAATGGGTGTGCCAACACAAAAATCTTTTTGCCCAGTGTAGCGATACAAGAGTATCTGAAACGCCCCCAACAGCGTCATAAAGAGTGTAACGTCTTCTTGGCGGCTCAATGTTTGCAGAGCAGAAAGGAGGTCATGCGGAAGCATAAACCCACATTGCGCGCCGCGATTGGATTGCGCCGCCGGGCGCGGGCGGTCGGTGGGCAGTTGCAGAACCGGTAACTCGCCGCCGAGTTGTTGCTTCCAATATGCCAGTTGCGTGTCCAGTGTTTCGCCTTTCAATGACGTGCGTTGCCACGCGGCGAAATCGGCGTATTGGATTGGCAGATCGAGCAAGCCGGATGATTTCCCAGTAGAAAAAGCGGAGTACAGTGTCGCAAACTCTTTCACGAGCACGCCGAGGGACCAGCCATCCGATATGATGTGATGCATCGTCACGAGGAGCACATGTTCGTCGTCGGTTAATTTCAAGAGACGCACGCGCAAAAGGGGACCGCGCGCTAGATCAAACGGACATTGCGCTTCTTCGGTTGCGATGCGGAATGCTTCCGCGCCGCGTTTCTCTTTGGGCAAGTCGTGGAGGTCGGTGATTGGCAAAGACAAGTCGAATTCGGGTGCGATGACCTGAACGGGTAGATCGCCGACGGTTGCAAAGGTGGTTCGCAACGATTCGTGCCGGCGCACGATCGCGTTGAGACTGCGCGTGAGCGCGTCCACATCCAGCGCGCCAGTAAGCAAGAGCGCGGCGGGAATATTGTAGAGCGGGCTATTCGGTTCGAGTTGGTCAATGAACCACAGGCGCTGTTGCGCAAAGGACAGCGGCGCTGGGTCCATGACGGGGCGACGCGGAATGATTTGCGGCTTGGAGGTCTTGGCTTGCTTGAGCCGCATCATCAGTAGCGCGTGTTTTTCTGGCGATAGATTGGCTACACGCTGCGCAAGGTCACTCATTGGTATACCCCCTTTGGTGACCTAACTGTACGGAACTACGGGATACGCCGTGATGGCAACACGGTTGTTCGTCCCGTAGTTCTATTTTTCTTCAACGTGTTTCTGAATTCAAGCTCGCTTGCACCTGCTCATCTGAAAGCGCTTCTATTTCTCCCAGTAATTGATCTATCTCCGCGCTGTTCGATTGCGCGACTTGATACGAAATCAGAACGCTCAAATCTGCAATCGTGGCGGATTCGAAGAAACGACGCAAGGGCAATTCAACTTGGAACGTATCGCGAATTCGCGACGCGAGTTGCGTTGCCAATAGCGAATGTCCACCCAAATCGAAAAAGTTATCGTGAATGCCTACGCGTTCGACCTTGAGCAATGCCGCCCACACGCGCGCTAATTCTGCTTCGATGGTTGTGCGCGGCGCGACGTACGACGATGCTAGGTCAGGTCGCCCAAGGTCGGGGATTGGCAAGGCGCGGCGATCTACTTTGCCGCTCACATTGAGCGGTAACGCGTCGAGAAAAATAAACGCGGCTGGCGCCATATAGTCCGGCAGTTTGGCGCGCAGAAAATCGCGTAACTCATTTGCGGTCGGTCGCTGTCCATCCTCCCGCGCGACAACATACGCCACAAGTTGTTTTTCCCCCGCCGAATCTTCACGCGCGATGACAATCCCTTCGCGCACGATGGGATGTTGATTGAGCGCCGCTTCAATTTCCCCTAATTCGACACGAATACCGCGAATCTTGATTTGATTGTCGAGCCGACCCAGGAACTCGATGTTGCCGTCGGAGCGAAACCGCGCGAGATCGCCGGTCTTGTAAACGCGAATTGGCAATTGGCAATTGGCAATTGGTAATTGGTAATTGATAAATTTCTCTGCGGTGAGTTCAGGACGATTGAGATAGCCGCGCGCCAGACTCGCACCGCCGATGTGCAATTCACCCGGGACGCCGACCGGCACCGGATTGCCCATGCGATCCAAAATGTACGCGGCGCGATTGGCAAGCGGACGACCGACCGGGACGCGCGGATCGTGCGTAATCTGGTCCTCGACCTCGAACGTCAATGCGGTGATCGTCGTCTCGGTTGGACCATACGCGTTGAGTAAACGCGCGCCGCGCATCGGCGTGCGCCGCCACAGTGCGAGCATCTCTGGCAAAACCACGTCGCCGCCGATGATGACGAGGCGCACCTGGTGGTTGGGCGAGAGATCGGTTGCGTCCGCGCATGCTTGCGCCCATTGATGCCAGTACGCCGGCGGAACGTTGACGATGGTCAACGCATTCGCGGCGACCATTTCGTTAAAGCGCCGCGCGTCGAGGATTTCGGGACCGCGCAGAACCAACTGCGCGCCGGCAATCAACGCGGTAAAAATTTGTTCGAGCGACGCGTCAAAGTTGAGCGAGGCAAATTGCAGGGCGCGGTCCTGCGCGGTGATTTCGTAATAGCGTTGGCAATCGCGACAATGATTCGCGATGGCGTCGTGCGTGATCATCACGCCTTTTGGTTCGCCGGTCGAGCCGGAGGTGTAGAGCACATACGCAAGATGATCCAACGCCGCGCTGTCCGGCAGATTGGCGTCATCCCATTTCGCAATGGCATCCCAATCTGAATCGAGACAAAGAGTTGGGGTGTGATGATGCGGCAAACGATTCAGCAGAGATTGCTGGGTCAGCCGGATGCGGGCTTGCGAATCGTTCAGCATAAACGCGATACGTTCGCGCGGATAAGCCGGGTCGAGCGGTAAATACGCGCCGCCGGCTTTGAGGATGCCGAGCAAACCGACGATCATATCCAGTGATCGTTCAACGGACAGCGCGACGATCACTTCGGGTCCAACGCCGAGCGTCTGCAAATGCCGTGCGAGCCGATTTGCCCGCGCGTTCAATTCGCGATACGTCAACTGCGCGTCACCCAGCGCGACGGCAATCGACTCCGGCGTCCGCTCGACTTGCGCCTCGATCAGGCGATGCATGCACGGCGCAGATGGTTCGCGCGTTTCGTGCGCGTTCCATTCGACAAAGTGTTGTTGCTCGGCGAGGGACAGGAATTGATAATCGGCAATTGGTAAATTGGGATTGGCGCTGATGCCTTCGAGCAAATTTTGGAAATGTCCCAGCATTCGCGCAATCGTCGCGCCGTCGAATAGATCGGCGTTGTACTCCATCAACGCAACCAGATCGTTGTCGGCTTCTGCCATCTGTAAGAGCAAATCGAACGGAACGACGCGCTCTTGCATCGGATACACTTGAAGCGTCATCCCATCGAGCATGAAGTTCTTGCCTGGTTCAGCCAACGCCAGCGAAGTTAAACTTTGCCCTTCGACGAGACGCGTCGTTTTCTGCCACGCAAACATCACCTGGAAAAGCGGCGAGCGACTGAGGTCGCGTGTCGGCTGCAACCTTTCGACGAGAAGTGAAATCGGAAAGGCGTCGTGCGCGAACGCATCTTCGACCGTTTGTCGTGCGCGGGCGAGCAATTCGACAAAGCTGGGATTGCCGGCGAGATTGGCGCGCAGAACAATCGGGTTGACGAAATAGCCGATGACGCGCGCCCACTTTTGAGTGCGCCCGGCTTTGGGCGAGCCAACCAGAAAATCGTCTTGGCCGGTGTAGCGATAGAGCAAGGTCTCAAATGCCGCGAGCAAAAGCGCGTGCAGTGGCGCGCCGTGCGTTTTCGCGATGGCGTCGAGACGCCGCGCCAGGTCGGCGCCCAAGCGAATCGTCTGCGATGAACCGTGGTAGGATTGCGCCGGCGGACGCGGACGATCCGTCGGCAAATCGAGCGGGACGAGATCGCCGGCGAGTTGCTGAGACCAATATTCCCAATGTCGCGCGCCTTCCGGGCTGGCGAGCATGGCGTCTTGCTCGCGAATGAAATCGGCGTATTGCGTGCGCGGCATTTTCAACACGGCTGGCACACCGGTCATCTCTGCCGGATACAACACACCCAACTCGTACATAATCACGGCGATAGACCAGAGATCGGTGACGATGTGATGCATCGCGAGCGACAAGACGTACTCGTGCGGCGAACGGGTGAACACGTTCACGCGAATGAGCGGACCCTGCTCCAAATCAAAGGGGCGATACACTTCTTCCGCCAAGCGCGCATCGAGTTGCGCTTGGCTCCACGTCGCCGCATTCTCGCTGAAAAAGAACCTGGGAATGCGCGCGTGCACGCGTTGAATCGGATTGCCATCGGGCGCGGCAAATGTCGTCCGCAGCGTGGGATGTCGCTCGACGATTTTTTCAAACGCGCGTTGCATTGCCTTCACATCCATCGGCGCGGTAATGCGTACAATATTCACAAGGTTGTACGCGCCGCTATCCGGATTCAGTTGATGCAAGAACCACAACGCGCGCTGACCGTGCGAGAGCGGGTATTCGGCGAGCGGCTCTTCGACCAGGGCTGGCGGAGTCAGTCGCGCGGTGAATTGATCCGCGATCAGCAGAGCGAGTTGAGACGCCGTGATGCCTCGCGTTAGATATTCGATGGGCAACGTGACACCCAGACTCGATTCGAGTTCACTTACCAAATCCACTGCCATGACCGAATCAATTCCCAGCACGGTCAGTGGCTGTTCGGGATTCAAGCGCGATGGCGCAACGCGCAATACACGCGCGACCTGTTCTTGGATATGCGATTCGAGTAAAACATGACGATGTTGCGGCGACATGGCGCGCAGTGCTTTGACCAAGAGCGGTTCGGATGTGGCGGCTTGATCCTTGGCAATGCTAGCAATCTCCATCACGCTCACCTTGACAATTTCTAATGTCCCGGCAAGATACTCGGCGCGACACGCGTGGCGTTGGATTTTGCCGGACGAGGTTTTGGGAATACTACGCGGCTCGATCAACACCACCGCGTACACTTGGACATCGTGCGCCTCGGCGACGGCTTGACGAATCGCGTTCACGATGGCATCCGCGTCGAATTCCTGGCGTGTGTCTACCTCGTTCATGATGACGAGTTCCTCTGCGCCGTTCACGTCAATCGAGAATGCCGCGCCGCAACCGGGACGCAATGCGGTGTGACATGACTCGACGGTGAGTTCGATATCTTGCGGATAATGATTTCTGCCGCGAATGATAACGAGGTCTTTGATGCGCCCGGTGACGAACAATTCGCCGTCGTGTACAAAGCCGAGATCGCCGGTGCGCATGAAATCGCTGTCGTCGTCAGCCAGCCGCGCGTGAAAGACGGTGTGCGTTTCTGCCGGTTGATTCCAATATCCTTGCGCGACACTCGGACCCGCGATCCATATTTCGCCGACGTGATCGGGCGCACAGCGCGTCAACGATCCTGGGTCCACTAGCGCAATCTCTTGCAATGCTTGACCGCATCCAACTAGCGTTTGCGCGTCTGGGTCATCTCGGCGCGATGGTATCACTTGGTTGTGTTCGAGCGCAGATTTCTGAATCGTGAACAGCACCGGCGGTTCGCGTTTCAAACTACCGGTCGCAATCAACGTTGCCTCGGCGAGACCGTAGCACGGATAAAATGCCTCGCGGCGAAAGCCACACGGCGCGAACGTCTCCGCAAAACGATCAAGCGTTTCCGGGCGAATCGGTTCTGCACCGTTGAACGCCAAACTCCAACTGCTCAGATCGAGCGTCGCGCGTTGCTCCGGCGTCGTCTTGCGAACGCAAAGGTCGTACGCAAAATTGGGACCGCCGCTGATGGTCGCGTGATAACGTGAAATCGCTTGGAGCCAACGAAAGGGGCGTTGCAAAAACGAGACCGGCGACATTAAGACGCAAGGAACGTCGGCAAATAGGGGTTGGAGAATCCCGCCGATGAGTCCCATGTCGTGATAGGGCGGAAGCCAGACCATGCCGACGCTGTGTGGAGTTACTCGAAATGCTTGGCTGATCAACGCCGAGTTGTGAAGCAGATTGCCGTGGGTCAACATCACGCCGCGCGGCGTGCGCGTGGAGCCGGAGGTGTATTGCAGAAACGCGAGGGTATCGCGCGAAATGCCGGGGTCGCGCCAATCACCTGCCGCGCTGTCAGGAATCGTGTCGGTCGCGATCCACTGCAGTGCCGCAAGGTCGGGCGCTTGATCGAACAGGAATTCGGCAAACGAAAGAATTTCAGTCGTGGTGAGAATAAAGCTTGCCTGGGCGTCGGCAATCATCGCTTGCAGGCGAGGTAACGTACGATTGAGGCGGGCTGGGTCGGGTGGATAAGCGGGAACAGCAACAGCGCCAGCGTACAGACAACCGAAGAAACCGGCGATATATTCCAAGCCGGGGGGATAGAGCAATAGAGCGCGTTGACCGGTCGCTCGCAGGCGTTCGAGGGTCGCGCCGATTGCGCGTGCTCGACAATCTAATGCATCCTGGGTCAGATAACTTTCTTGAGTTTCGCCGTCATCAAGAAAAGTGTAAATCTTGCGATGAGGTTGAGGAAACGATTTCCGCTGAAGCAGATCAACTAGATCGCGATAGGCAAATGTCTCAGTGGACGATTCGGCGCTCTGGTTCATAGTGTGCCTCTCGTTCATGCACTGACACGCTGCAATTGCGGTGATGCCAGCTAGATTGTTTTAGTTTTAGTTTGACGACACAAAAAATAAAGCGATAGCCCTCCTTGTTCAGGATTGCTACCGCCTCTGGGTTTTCCAGTCAGCGATTCTATTTGTCGGTCTGGTGTGAGTTCGGTTTGTAAGAGAGATTCAGGTCCGTATGGACCACCTTTCCATCTTGGATTTGAAGCGTGAGTCGGCAATACGGATATCGTTTGGCAATCACCGCGATCCACTCACACTGGCACAGGCGATCCAAGACTTCATCGAGCATTTTGTCAATTTGGCGACGGTCCTGCATCATTGCAACTCCAATCATTTGATTTGGATAGATTGGCGTTCCAAGACCAAGGCATCCTTGAACAACGTAAAATCCAAAAAACAAAAACCGACCACTACAAAACGTAGCGGCCGGTTTCGCCATTTGCTCCCTCCAGCCCCAGGCGACCGATTAGAAAAATCTGGCTGAAGATCTTTGCATCCGCGGGTCACTTGCCATTCAGCAGCATTTCAGTTAGAAAAATGCTGACAGCAACATTAAAGTTTGGTTAGATTCTACCACAAACTCGCTTGCTTGTAAATAGGTTTGGCTAGAATTTGCACGGTTTTTCAAAAGTCAGTTGCAGACCCATCCCCCTGCCCCCTTCCCTATAAGGGAAGGGGGTTGGGGGTTTGGTTGGCAAGTGAGTCAAGCGACTTTTGAAAAGCCGTGCTAGGATTTACCCAAATTGTATTGCAGAGATCGCGAAGAGCGCAGAGATTTTTAGGATAACTCGGCGGTGAAATGAGGGTAATTTGGCAGTTAGGTCCTGGTGATTACCAAAGACTCCAGACTGCCATTGGGAGCGGCTTGTGCAAAGCCGCGAAGCGAGTGTGTCACTGGATGATTGCTTCGGCGCAAAAACCGCGCCGCGCAAGAACAGAAACGCGTTTTGGCGCTACCGCAAACTACGATCCAACCCATCCTTGCGAAGGTTACCAACTACTTGGGCGAGACATCGCGCCTTCAAACCTTCGTAAGGATGAGCCGTCACAAACGCCAATGCTTTGTCAATACCTTCGCCAAAATGATTTTGCGCGTCACACTTTACGCGTGCTCATTGCAGAATCGTGGTGCCGGTCTTTTGCCCGGTGACAAACACTTGCTTGTTCCAGGTCTGCGGCACACCGGAAGCAATCCCGTTGGGGGTATAGTACCAGTTGTCGAAAATCGCCTTGCGGTGAATTTCGTTGCGCGTCGGATAGTAGATCGGCAAGACCGGCACATCCTGCGCGAGAATCACTTGCATCTCCATCACAAGCGCTTGGCGTTTCGCTTCGTCGGTCGTCGCAAGTTGTTGGTCCGCCAGTTCGTCGAACCGGGGATTGCTGTAACCCAGCGCGCGCGAAAATGATTTCGACGTACTCTTGCTCGAAAAGTTTTGGCGCATCGTATCCGGGTCGCCGCCGAGTCCGCCATAGTACGTGATCGCGACGTCGTAATTGCCGCTCGACGTCGAAGCGTCCATCGTCGCGCGATCCACCGGCTTTAACTCGACGGCAATACCCGCGGTCTTGAGCATATCGCGAACCATTTCGGCGAGGCGTACGAAACCGTTCGAATCGAAAATGAGCGGAACCCGGAATGGTTTGCCGTCGGGATTTTCGCGCACGCCATCGCCGTTGACATCCTTATAGCCCGCGCTCTCCAACAACGTTTTGGCTTTGTCCAAGTTAAACTTGTACTGCTCGACGTTGCGATTGAACCAGGGATTCGACGGCGCGAGATAAACCGGCACGCCTGGCTCGCCGCGCCCGAACAACAGCCGCTTGACCATTTCGGCGCGATCAATCGCGTACGCCCATGCCTGACGGAACTTGACATCGTTGTACGGCGCGCCCTTGGACATGTTAAAGTGAATGACGGGGTTCCATTCGCCCGGCGCGCTCAGAATTCCAAACTCGGGTTTTTGGAACGGCGCGATCACATCGTCGGGCACGCCGGTATCGGTCGGCAGACCCGCGACGTCCACCGTGCCTTGCTGTAACGCGACCAGACCATCCGCGACCGGCACCAGTTCAATGCGTTGTACGTGCGGTTTGCCGAGAAAGAAATTATTGTTCGCTTCGTACAGATACGCGCCGGTCGCCTTGTCGTACGAAATCAATTTGTACGGTCCGCTTCCCAGCAGCGCTTCGGGCGTCGTGAATTTAAGCGGGTCGGAAACCTTTTCCCAAATGTGCTTGGGGATGATCGGCGTTGCGCCGGCGATGTTGACGAGGAACGGCGCGTACGGTCGCGAGAAAACAAATTCGACGTGGTTGGCATCCGTCTTACGAATCTCCGTGATGAACTCGAGTCCGCGCACGAGCGGCGATAGCGCGGGCTGGCTTTTGGAATACTGGAACGTAAAGATAACATCGTCCGCCGTGAACGGCTGACCGTCTTGCCATTTCACGCTGTCGCGCAGTGTGAACGTCCACCGCTTGCCATCCTCCACCGATTTCCACTCGGTCGCAAGCCAGGGAATGTAACCTTGACTATCTTTCCAAACGAGTTGATCGAAAATAAAACTCATCCGGATATATCCCGGACCGCGCACGTACGCGAATGGTGTGGGATAGCCATTGTCGCCGCCGACCAAACGAATGACCGGCACCGATTTTGCGATCGCCGGTTTGGCGGGCGCGGCGGTTGGCGCAACGGTTTGCGGCGCGCAACTGGCGACGATTAACCCAGTCGTTGACAAGCCGACAAGTTGTAGAAACTCACGACGTGTCATCGGATACATAATGATTCCTCCTTCAGAATCAATTTGCTTTTCGCGCGACGAGCAACATGGCTGGCTCTGGCGCAGACAGATGAATCGTTTTGGGCGGTTCAAAGCCCGACTCGATCAACCAGGTTGTCACCTCATCCGTCGTGCGCGATTGCCCGGCTTCCGTCGAGAGCAGCATGTGCAGATCGAACAACGTGGCTTCGAGCGGACTCGTGCGGTCGGGCGTCAGGTAAAAACCGCGAATCGCGATATGACCACCCGGCGCGAGCGCGGCGTATACTTTTCGCAACAGCGCGAGCGAGTTTTCCGGCGTTTCGCTCACGAGCACGCCAAAGAGCAAGGCGAGATCAAAGTCACTGCCGAGTCCATCAATCTTGAAATCGCCGGCATGGGTGTGGACGCGATCGGCGACGCCCGAATCGGCAATGATCTCGCGCGTGACTTCGATTACCGGCGGCAAATCAAAGACGACGGCTTGAACGTTCGGACAGCGTTGCGCGAGCGCGATGCTGTACATCCCATGCCCGCCGCCCACATCAATCACGCGCGCCGGCGCAGTTGACCGCGCGGGGAGCAACGGCTCCAAGGTTTCCGCGATGGCGGGCGCCATCGTTCGCGCGGCATCGCGCAACGCGAACTCGAAACCGCGCACCCAGGTTTTTTGTTTTTCGTCGCGCAGATTTTCCTCGGGACGACGACCGGTCTTGACGGCTTCACTCAATCGCGCCCAGCGTCGGAAGAACGCACCCTCGCGCTTGACGAGATTGCCGACGAACAACGGACCTTCGCGCGCCAGGCACGCGAGCGTTGCCGCGCTATTCGCGTACAACCCATCGCGTTTTTCGAGAAATCCAAGCGCGACGGCGGCATTCATCAACCGCGTCAGCGCGCTCGCATCGGCGTCGAGTGTGCGCGCGAGGTCTGCCGCGCTGAGCGCTTGCTCACCGAGCATCTCAAAGATTCCCAGTTCCGTACAAGCGATCAGCACCTGCGCCGGACGATAGCCGCGCATGATCGCAATGATATGGCGACGATGTTCGAGTTCTGACAGCGTGCACCTCCTATCGGTCAAGACCTTCCAGGTCTCCGAGACCTGGAAGGTCTGGTCTATTCACCGTTGCGCCGCGGCAATTAGCGTTTGGGTATACGCTTGCTCCGGACGCTGGATGATGGAATGTGACAAACCCACTTCGACAATTTCACCCTGGCGCATCACGGCGATGCGATCCGATACTTTGCGAACGAGCGCGAGATCGTGCGAGATCAAGAGCAAGCCCATACCGCGTTCGTTCTGCGCCTCTTTGAGTAAACGCAAGACCTTGGCTTGCTCGCTGGCATCGAGCATCGCGACCGGCTCGTCGGCGATGATGAGCTTGGGTTCGAGGATGAGCGCGCGCGCAATCGCAACGCGCTGCAATTGTCCGCCCGAAAGTTCGTGACCATGCTTGGACAAGAACGCCGGCGTCGCCGGCAAACGGACATCGGCAAGCGCGCGACGGGCGCGTTGATCGCGTTCTTCGCGCGCGCCGAGTTGCTGAATGTCGAGCGGCTCGCGCACGAGTTCGAGCACGGTCAAGCGCGGGCTGAGCGATTCGAACGGGTCCTGAAAAATCATTTGGATGCGACGCCGCGCCGCGCGCAAGGATTGATCGCGCAACGCGTGCACGTCCTGCCCCTCGAAAATGACTTGACCCGCATCCGGTTCATGCAAACCGACGAGACATTTCGCGAGCGTCGTCTTGCCACTACCAGTCTGTCCGACCAGGGCGACGACTTCGCCTTCGCGCACGGAGAGCCAGACGTTCTTGACGGCGACCGGACCATCGCGAAAACGTTTGGTGATACCGCGCACCTCGAGCAGTGTTTGCAATCCGCCGAGATGACACGCGACCAAGCGACCATCGCTTGGCGCGAGGCGCGGCAATTCAATCGCGCAACGTTCGATGGCTTGCGTACAACGCGGGTGGAACGGACAGCCGCGCGGCAAGTTCATCGGGTCAGGCGGTTGACCACGAATGCCCCACAAATCTTTAGCGCGATCCATGCGCGGGTATGCGTTGACGAGACCCCAGGTGTACGGATGCAGTGGCACGTCGAGCACGTTGGCAGTCTTGCCCAGTTCCGCGATTTGACCGGCATACAAAACGAGCGTGCGATCCGTCAGCCCGGCGACATCGTCCAAATCATGTGAGATGACGATCATGGTCAATCCGCGTTGGCGGCGCAACTCGGCAAGCAATTCCAGGATGCGCCCGCGCGTCAGCATATCGAGTCCTGAGGTCGGCTCATCCACGATCAACAATTCTGGATCACACGCCAGCGCCATTGCGAGCATCGCGCGTTGTTTTTCGCCGCCGCTCAGTTGGTGCGGATAACGCTCGAACAATTCCGGCGTCAAGCCAACATTGTCCCACAGCGCGCGCGCGCGTTCGCGCGCCGTGCGCTGATCCAGTTTTAGGTGTTCGATGATCGGTTCGATGACCTGGTGTTCCATCGTGTACACCGGATCGAACGCGTTGCTCGATCCCTGGAACGCGAGCGCGATCCGCCGCCACCGCATCGCGCGCATCGCGTTATCATCGCCGAGCGGTAAGGGCGCGTTTTCGTAAAGCACTTGCCCGTGGAGTTGCGCCGTCGTTGCGAGTCCCATCAACGTAAGCGCGAGCGTCGTCTTGCCCGACCCGGTTTCGCCGACGATGCCTAACACTTCGCCGCGCGCGAGATCGAATGAAATTCCGTTGAGCGCGTGAACGACACTGTTCGGCGCAGTGGAATAGGAAACGGTCAGGTCGCGAATTTCGATAAGATTATCCATAACGAGAATGATCCAACTCGGGCACGTCCAAACCAGGCAGGAATTTTTCCACGAAGAACACAAAGGGGCACAAAGATAATAATATTCCCCTTTGTGTTCTTCGTGACCTTCGTGGAAAAAAATCTTTGCATTTTGCGTAGCATTTCACGGGATAGGCGCTAATCATGTGATAGAATCTGGGTCGCCGCGTGTCGCTTCAAGCGCGGGTCCAGGCGCGATTCCAAACTCACACCCAGGAAAGTGAACCCCAGGATAATCGCGCTGATGTTCAACGCGGCGGGCAACAGCCACCACAACCAATGAGACGTAAAGTAGATGCCGCCAAAATTTAACGCATAGCGCATAATCAAACCCCAGGATTTCGCCGTGGGATCGCCCAAGCCGAGAAACGCCAACCCGGCTTCCATTCCAATTGCGCGACCGGCTTGCGCGACGAAGGTCGCCGCGAGAATCGGCGCGACCGCCGGAATCAGGTGTCGAAAAATCACATAGCCCGCGCCCGCGCCGAACAAACGCGCCGAGTGAATGTAACTGCGGCTACGCAAACTTAATACCTGGGCGCGAATAATGCGCGCGGGAACCATCCATCCGAGCAACGCGATCAGCAGAATGAGATTGAAAATGCTCGCGCCGAGGTAGACGCCGACCAAAATCATCAACGGCAAATGCGGAATCGCCATCAACGTATCCACGAACCGCATCGAGAGCGCATCCACTTTGCCGCCCAGGTAACCTGCCGTCATGCCGACCAGAGTTGCGAGCGTCAGGGTCAACATTCCGGCGACGACGCCGACCACGAGCGAAATGCGCGCGCCGTAAATGAGTTCGCTCAATATGTCTTGCCCCACGTCGTTCGTGCCGAGCCAGTGCACCGCGCTCGGTCGTTCGAGCGGATTGCCGACGTATGCTGACGGATCGTACGGCGCGAGCACGGGCGCGAAGAGTGCGCCAAGGAGGTAGAACGCGATGATGGTCGCGCCAATCGTTGGCAGGGGCGCAAGGGTGCGCGGGGGTACGGGAGATAAAATCTTTCTCCCTTGCTTCTCTGCTCCCTTGCTCCCTTGCGCCCACACTTTTACACTCATGCTTCCCTCACGCGCGGATCGAGCCAGCCGTACATTAGATCGGCAAGCAGATTCATCGTCAACACGGATAGCGCGACAACCAGAAACGATCCTTCGAGAACCGGATAATCGCGCGCGCCGACCGCGTCGAACATCAGTCGTCCCATGCCGGGGTATGCGAACAAGGTTTCGATAAAGATCGCGCCCGAAACGGCAAACCCGAGTTGCGCCGAGAACGCGGTGACGAACGGCAAGATCGCGTTACGCAAGCCGTGACGAAACTCGATCGCGCGTTCGGGCAAACCCTTGGCGCGCGCGACGAGCATGTAATCTTCGCCGAGCACCGCGACCATGCTGTTACGCATCAACAGAAAACGCGCGCCCAGTGTTTCGACGATCAGCAACGACGCCGGCAAAATCCAATGTTTGAGAATGTCGGCGGCTTGTTCCCAGGGTGTTTGCCAGACGCGAAACGGCGTCGTCGCGCCGAAGAGCGGAAGCCAGCCGAGATTCACGCTGAACAGGATCAACGCAAAAACGCCGAGGAGATACACCGGCATGGTGCGAATCAGGTTGAACGCGATCAACAACGCGCGATCTGTGCGTGAACCGCGCACCCAGCCAGAGTGCACGCCGGCGAGCACGGTAATCGTCGAAGCGATCAACAACGTTGGGATCGTGAGCAAGAGTGTCCACGGCAAGCGCAGGCGAAGCAATTCGATTACCGGCGTGTTCAATCGAATGGACCACCCCAGGTTGACGGTGGCGATGCCGGCGAGATAGCCCAAGTACTGTTCGCCGAGCGGGCGGTCGAGACCATAGTACGCCGCGAGCCGCGCGCGCGCCTCGGCATCGGCAATGTAGAAATTTGAGGACGAGTCTTGCATCGCGGCAATCGGATCACCCGGCAGTGCGCGCGGCAACAAAAAATTGAACGTCAACACTGCCCAGACCGTCAACCCGTACAAGCCGACCTGGTTCAGCCAGCGCGGGGTGCGCCTCACGTTCAACGCGCGGATGTTCACACTCATTTGCGTTCGGCTTCTTCAAAGCACGGGATGCACAAATTTTGTCCCTTGAAACGACGCGCGCGCGTTTCCATCGTAGACTCGCCGCACGATTCGCATTGCACCGAATCGTGGATGCGCGCCTTGCGCGGCGGCTTGCCCAAAATTTCGCGCACGCGGAATAATTGTTCCTCGGGTACTTGGAGGACTGCCAGCGCGCGTTGAACGTGCAATTCGCGAAAACGTTTCGCTTCGGCTTCGGTTGCCGTTCCCGCGCGGACTTTATCGAAGAGAATTTTGCGCTCTTCCGGTTCGGGGGGCCATCCATCGGGGCGCGTGACGATGCGGATGGCTTTGCCATCGGAGCGACGATAGAACGTGAACGCGTTCTTGCCGTAATCGCGGTGAATCAAGTTGCCTTTGCCGTACGTGCATCCAGTCAACGACTGGATCGCGTCCACCGCTCACATGTCCGTTTCGACGACGGCGACGACTTCTTCATCGGCAGAGTGGGGACCGATTTCGCGCAAGGCGATTTGCGCGGCGCGCACGCCAATCGTCAGACCTGGGCACAGGTGCCCGTGAAACTCTTTGACTTTTTGAATCGTCTCGTCCACCAGGGTCTCCTTTTGAAGTCAGCCCATCTGTCATTGCGAGGGTGTTTTTTGCCCGAAGCAATCTCCAACCCCACCCTAGCCCTCCCCTTGTCAAGGGGAGGGTTGGGAGGGGTGATTGCTTCGTCGCTGCGCTCCTCGCAAAAACAGTCTGAGGTGCCCCTTTATGCTGTTCGTCCGGCGTACTAGTTCGCTAATATCGTTGCCCAAAAAACTCGCGCGTGAATCACGCGCGCAGAACAGTTGTTATCGAATACGCGTCGTTGTTTTTTTCGGTTTGGGCATGCAGTCGCAGTTGGGCATGAACGCACCGCACGTTCCACAGGCGTTCTTGCCGGACTGCATCAGTCTTCGACGCAAGAGTTTCAAATCATCGCGAAATGCAATCAGCGATTGAACCTGATCGTCGGTTTCGCGGATTTTGCGCGCGAGCATCGCGCCGAGTTTTTCGCGCAGGGGATCGCACGCGCCATCGCTCGCCAGGTCAATCAATTCCGCAATCTCGTTGAGCGACAAGCCCATCAGTTTGGCGCGGCGAATAAAGCGCAGTTGGTCGAGCGCCTGCCGTGCATACAAGCGATAACGATTTTCGCCGCGCGTCGCCGGCGCAAGCAAACCGATCCGTTCGTAATAGCGAATCGCTTTGCGCGTCGTGTTCGTTTGTTTCGCCAGTTCACCGATCTTGAGTAGATCGCGATGCACCATTTAGAAACCCTCGCTATGCCACGCGTGTTTGCAATTCTTGCGCGAGACGATGGATCGCCGCAACGACGCCCGAGTCAGCCGCATAATCCAGAGGCGACATTCCAACGCGATCCGATTCGGGGACGCGCTCGTCGTACGGAATCGTTGCGATGAGTTCAACTTTTTTCCGCTCTGCCAACTCGCTCACGGCTTGCCGATCCGTTTCGTTTCGCACCTTGTTCGCAACAAAAAATATGTTGGGAATACCCAGGTCGCGCGCGAGTTCCGCCGCGTGCCCGCCCAGGTCGAGCGAACGAAAGTACGGTTCGACGACGACGAGCATCACGTCGGCGTGTTCGGTCGTGCCGCGGCTCAGATGCTCCAGACCGGCTTCCATGTCCGTCACGGTGACATCTGCCCAGGGTCCCTCGCGCGTCGCCGCCATCAGCCCGCGCGCAATCGCGTGCGGCTGGCACATGCACCCAACGCCCGCTTCGGTGATTTGTCCGGTGACGAGCAAGCGAATGCCATCGGGCACATGCCAGCCGTACTGCTCCGCGATTTGATCGAGCGGTTCGCGGAGATGCACGTACGCGCGACCATGATCGTCTTGACGCCACTCTGCCATCTCGCGCGGAATCACATTGACCTGGGCGGCTTGCTCGCGCGGCACGCCCATCACGACCGCCATATTCGGGCTGGGATCGGCGTCAATCGCCAGCACCTTGTGCCCATCCCGCGCCATCACCCGCGCGAGAATTCCAGCAATCGTCGTTTTGCCCGAGCCGCCTTTGCCTGAAACCGCCACTCGCATTCATTGCTCCTTGCGCGACCATACCGGATTTTCTGCGGGATAACAGTTGACTAATAATCGCGCGCATAAAAAAAGCGCACTTGTCCCCGAGTGTGTCGGGCAAGCGCGCGTTTGTTCTCGCATGACCAATCCCTTTTTCTAGGCCTCCCACCCTGAGAGACCGACTAGTGAAAGGTAAGTTAACTTGCCATACGATAACGATAAGCCAGCATTTTGTCAAGCCCCCAACTGTCAAACAACTGGGATGCGGTCTTGATAGTTCTGCTGATAGATTTTGATTTTCAAATCGGCAATCGGTCGGTGCAGGGAACGGAACGGCGTCCGATCCCTACCCGTATTACTGCTGAGGAAGAATTTCACTCGCGTGGAGACTCGGCGTGACAGTTGCAGTTTTCGCACGCGCAATGCCCGTCGAACAAAAGGCGTTCGATGCGCCGCAACTGCCGCAGCATTTCGCCGTTGTGCAGGCGCACCGCGTCCAACAAATCCGGAAATAAATCGAGGAGTTTGAGGAGATGGTCGAGCGAGGGAGATTCGATGTCGCGTTCCCAAAATGAAATCGTGCCCTGGCTTACGCCCAGTCGCCGCGCCAGTTCGGTCTGCGCCAACGGCGCGCGCATCCGCGCGCGTCGAATCGCATGACCCAGCGAAATTGCCCGCTGACGTCCCTCTGGCGTAGCCGGGATTGCATTGACCGCCAATCGAATCATATCGTCTTCTGCTAGCCCGATTTCATGCGTGCGCGCGCGTTTGGCGCGATTCGCAAAATTCGGGACCCTGGGTCTGGCACGCGCAATTCGGGTTGTTGCATTCGCCGTGCGCTTGATTCGTCAAGCCGGCGAATTCGTCCATGAATTGCCTGCCGCCTTCGGCGCGTCCACGCTCGGTGAGCGAATACCCCTTGCTTTTCGCGCGCGTCAGATATTTTTCTTTTGTCATCCGGTCGAGGTGGACGCGCAGTTGTTCGGCGGTCGTGTTCAGAAACGTTGCGAGTTCTTCGGCGGTCGGCGCGTCGCCCAGACCTTCGCCGCGCATCCAAAACATCACTTGCAAAATCTCGTCGCGCCAAAAAATCGCGTCGAGCGCCGAGGAATCATTTTTCGCTGGTCGTTTCGCCACGCTGAGTCTCCCGAACGATTTTTTCGATCACGCGAATCGTCGTCTGCGCCGCGCGCGCGACCGGTTCCGTCAAACCAATGCCTAGGTCGTTCACGTCGCCGGGCTGACAGCCCACGATGAAAACCTGGGGCGGCAAAACGCCGAGCGCCTTGGCAAGAATCAACGCCTGGCTTGGCGTCGTATAGTGCATGTCGGAAAGAAAATCGCGTCGCGCATCTTCCTCCCAGGAACCCAGGTCGGGCACATCCGCTTGCGAGGCGCGCATCGTTCCCGGCGCGCTCCCGTGTTCGACGGCATCCACCACGACCAACACATCGTAGCCCGCCATCAATTCCTGGACGAGATG
Source organism: Chloroflexota bacterium (assembly GCA_016219275.1). Lineage (NCBI taxonomy): Bacteria > Bacillati > Chloroflexota > Chloroflexota bacterium. The sequence goes on along the minus strand of JACRBM010000031.1, from coordinate 38,540 downwards.
GATGCCGCCAATGCCCACCTCGACGACCTTGACGTTCGCGGGAAACGTGTTTGTGTCGGCGAGATGTTTGGCGACCTGCACACCAAAACCATCGTCGCGGCGCAAGACATTGCCCATCCCGGCGATCAGAACGCGCTTCATCCGACTCCTGGTGTGCTGTTCGCGCGTGTCGTGTTGATCGCCAACTGAATTACGCCATCCACAATCGCGACCGGCAGGACTTGGAGATTCGGTCCGGCTTGCCCATCCGAACGTTTGCCAGTGCGAATGTCCCACGCCTCGTTATGCCAGGGACAAACGATGATGGGCGGTGTGAACGGACCCAGGTTCAGCGGCGCGGCGCTGCCGGGACAATTGTTTCGCACTGCGTAAATGTCGCCGTTCACATTCGCGATAAAGACGCGTGCATTATCAATATCGTACACCCGATACGTTCCAAGCGCAATGTCTTGCGCGCGCGCGATGGGAGAAAAAACTGGGCGTCGTCTTTCGCGCGGCGGCAAGGTCGCCAGTTGATCGAACGGAATAAATCCGGGCGTTTCGTCATCGGGAAGAAAATCGTACAGCAGGAGTAACGCGTGGACGATGGGATCGTGCGCGGCGCGCAAGACGAGATCGGCGTGACCTTGTTCGCGGATGAACGCGATGAGCCGGCTTAATCCTTCGCGATGTACCGCGTCAATCGTTGCGAGCATCTCCATTGCTTTTGCGCGGACTTTAGGCAACGGCAGATGCTCGAATTCCTGAACCAGTTCGTCGAGGTGTTGCAACGTCGCGTTGAACTCTAGTTCTGTTTGCCGATCCGCGCTCATGCTGGAACACTCGTTTCTAGCGCCGCATTCTTCACGGCTTGAATCACTTGATCGAACACTGCCTCGATGCGCGGTGTAAGTTCAAGTCCAAAGCTCGTGTCCGCCGGTTCGACCTCGACGACGCGCACATCGCGCGGCAGAACGCCAAAGTGTTGGGCAATGATCAACAGATTGTCGAGACTCACGACGCCGGTGACCGCTTCGCCGATCCGCTGTTGGATTTCGTCCTTGCTCGGCAACGCGCTGTCCCAGTGATACGAAAAAATTTGACCCGGCGCGCGCCCGCGTTGCACGCCGGCAACGAATACGACGCGGTCGTAGTAACATGGCTGGTCTTGCAATCTTTGCACGACGGCGATGGGACCGAAACTCAAATCGTCAATCTCGACGTTGGCGCGCCAATCGAGTTGCTTTAATTTCGCGACCAACATGGGTCCGATGGATAGGTCGCGCAAATTGTGATAGCCGACGCCGGCGATTAGTGTTCGCATCGCTAGTAAACAAGTAGGCGGGTAGACAGGTACACAGGAAACGAATCTACGTGTGTACTTGTCTACGTGTCTACCTTATTCGTCCAGCCCACACGCGCACGTATTCACCTCGCGCACGACGACGTGATTCGTGCCGTCAACGTGAACGTGCGTCGTGCATGGCATACACGGGTCGAAACTGCGAATCGTTCGCAGAATGTCAATGCCTTTGAAATTTTCGATGCTAGACGCGTTCTCTAAAATCGGCGTGTTCATCACCGCTTCTTCGTACGGTCCTGGGTCGCCTTGCGGACCGCGCGGACTCGCGTTCCAGGTCGAAGGGGTTACAATTTGGTAATTGCTCAGAACGCCGTTGTCAATAATCGCGTGATGCGTCAAAAAGCCGCGCCCCGCGCCCCAGAATCCCGCGCCGATGTGTGTACCATTGCGCGGCAGTTCGAACGGCGTGTGAATCTTGTCCTTGCCCTGTTTGAGTAAATCCAAACCGATGAGCCAGTTGTCGAACGCGACCATCACGGTGTACGGAATGCAGTACGCGCGCCCGCGATTGCGCTCGAACGCATTCCACACCGCCGGCACATGCCATTCCATTTCGACGGCAGGTTGTTTGCCCTCAGGCACTTGAAGTTTGAGACTCGTGCCTGTCGCTTGGATGAAACGCGTGTGCGGAAACACGCCGCCCGCCGCGGTGTTCCACAAACGCGCGGCGCATTCCGCTTCCATCGCTTTGCGATCCCAGCGCGGCGAAGTATCCCAGGAATATTTCTCGCGCCAGTTTTGTCCGCTCGGACGCGGTTTGGTGTCCTTGTTCCACATGTGGTGCGGGCTGAGCGGATTGCCAGCCGGATCGGTTTTGAAACGCGGATTGTCCCAGGTGTCGTAATACGAATGTTCGACGAATTCTTCGATGCCGATGTTCAACGCTTGCAGTTTCGTCGTCACGACTTGCCCGTCCACGATCACACCCGGCGTTGCCCAGCGTTTCTCGCCCCACGCGTTGCAATTCGCGTACGACGCGTCGTACGCGAACGGATCATCCCAGATGCCGGGATCAATCATGTTCGCCGGGCGCGCGCCGACTTGCTTGTACGCCGGATTCGCCGCATAGAAAAATTCAGTCAGGTCATCCCAGATGCCCACGACTTTTTTCGAGTAATCGAAAAAGCGCGCGATGCGCGAGTACACTTCGTTGAACGACGTAATGCTAATCGTCGAGGTCATGCCGCCGGGAATTACCGTTTCGGGATGCGGATATTTGCCGCCGAGCAGAACGTACGCTTCGCGCGCGACGCGTGTCATGTGCAACGCTTCGAGATACAACGCGCCGGTTAGCGGGTTCATATCCACCATAATGTCGCCAATCGTGCGATAGCCGTGCCAGTTCGCGTGCGGCGCGGGCGTGGTCTTGGCGCGTTCCCAGATTTCCGGATTCGTGAGTTGCATGATGGCTTGCGAATAATCCGGTCCCGCTAGCAAAAAAAGATGAAGCGGATGATCGTAGAGAAATTCAATCGCGAGCAAGAGGTTGCGCGTGGCGATGCCGAGCGGCGGCGGCGCGACCGGGAAAGCCATTTCGAGCGAGAGCGCCGAAGTCGCCGCGTGGACGCCGCCGCACACGCCGCACGCGCGACTGCTGATGAACGCGGCATCGCGCGGATCGCGTCCCTTGAGAATGATCTCGTAGCCGCGAAACAAGGTCGCCATCGAATTCGTTTCGAGGACGCGGCGCTCTTTCAAATCCACGACGCTGTGAAACGCGAGCGCGCCCGCGACGCGCGTCACCGGATCGAAATCCACCGATTTGATGTGACCGTTGCGCGCGAGCAAATCCTTGATTTTATCGGCTTGCGCGTCGAGCGAGAGTGTTTGATACGCGTAGGGATCGCGCACACCCTCTTTCAAGTATGCCTTGCCGTGTTCGTCAAACTCGATGGGTAGATTTTTGAAACACATGCGCGTGTCTTCCTTTTTATCCGCGAATTACGCGAATCTCCGCTAATTTTCTTCATTCTTATTCGCGTTATTCGCGTTATTCGCGGACAAATACTCAGCGTCGGAGTAGTCTAGCCACCGCCGCGAGATCGGCTTCGACGGCGAGCAAGCCGGTCAATAACTGGGTCAGCGCGCCGTTGATCGTGCTCAGTTTGCCGGTGAGTGGCTGGGTGTCTTTCACAATTGCGTCGAGACCGCCCGCCAACTGGTAGAGATTGCGATTCGCGCCGCGCAATGCCGCGATGATACCGAGTAAATAAGCGACCAGCGCGAGCACGACGATCAAAACGACCACGAGCGAAATGGATGCGAGAATCGTTCCCATGATTGCCTTTCTATGGAGTACTATTCATCCTGTCATTGCGAGGCGCGGCTTGTGCGCCGAAGTAATCACCCCTCCCAACCCTCCCCTTAACAAGGGGAGGGCTAGGGTGGGGTTGGAGATTGGTTCGGGCAAAGACCGCCCTCGCAATGACAATCAGCCGCGTCCATTTTCATTCGCGCGACTCGTCAGCGTCGCGCCAATCGTCGCGGTATGCGACTTGATGTCGCCGGCAACACCCAGGATTTGCGTTGCGACGCCAATCGTGTCATCCAACGCTTTGATGTTGCGCGTGTTGTTCGCGATACCGACACCCGCGTCGCGCATCTCGGCGAAATAGCGTTCGATACTGCGCGCCGCGTTCAAGGTCCGTTGAAGGAGCCAGACCGTCACCGGCAGAATGACCAGCACGGCGATGGCTAGAGTGATTCCCCAAATCCAATAAACCAGGTCGGGCACGTCCATCATCGCGTCGCCTCCTTTTGCTTGACGACCGCTTCAATCGTCTTGACCAGATGCGTGTCCACCTGCTTCAAGCCCGCTGCGACCTGGGTCAAGCCGCTGTTTAGTTTCGTCACCTCGGCGGGCAGATGACTCGTCTCCTGTTCAATCGCGCGCAGACCCAAACGCAACTTGGCGAGGAAACTGTCGCCGCGTCCGCCGATGGATTCGAGCGTCTTGGCGATCAAGAACAAGTACGCCACCACGACACCAAAGAAGATGACGACCACCAACGCGGAGATGAGCGTAAGTAAAATGAGCATCGTCGCCTCCTGGTCAACGTGAAAGCACGCACGCGGGACAACCGGGACAACCCGCGGCGTGTTGCTCGATCGCGTGCGCGCCCGCGACGATTTGCTTGGCGGTTTCGAGAATCGCGCCCGCGTGGCGATTCGTCTCGATCAACAGAGGAATGTGCACGGTGTTGTTCGCGACCAGTTTGCCGGTCGTCCAAATGTCGCCCGCGACGTGATCAATCGTGCGCGCAGTTCGCAGGATCATCGTCAACAACGCGGCAACGACACCCGTGACGACCAACAAAATTACAAGCGAGATCCACCAGAGATTGTAAACTGTTTCGGGTGTCATAGTCGCGCCCTCCCTTGCCCCCTGCGGGCGTCGGCATCGTGCAACGCTTGCGCGATTTCGCGCGCGTCCGCGAGAATGGCGTTCGCGCCGCAGAGCAATTGACGCGCGACCTGGTTCGTGTCTTGCAATGCCCAGATGACCTGGGTGTTTTCGCGAATTTGTTTAACCATGCCGAGCGCCGCGCCTGCGCCGCGTTCGATGCTCTTCGCCGCGTTCAATACCGCGAGCAAAAGCGCCGCCGCGATCACGACGACGACTGCCGCGACTCCCAGACCAATCAACCAAACGTTGAGAATTTGAGCATCCGTCATTCGCGTCACTCCTTTTTGTCCGCCGGTTTTTCTTCTTCGTGAGGATGCGGGAGACCGTAGAACGATCTAAATGTAACGTGTCCGATCGGTTCGCCGCCGCGCCACCATTGCAAGCGTTCGTAGAAACGATGCTCGATGCGTTCGAACCAGTTCAATTTGGGCACATGTCCCCAGCCACTCGGCACATCGCCCAGGTCGCCCCACAGCCGCGAACGATTCAAATGCTTTTGCGTCAAGCGGCGCAGATTATTGATGAGAAAACCGTGCGCGCGCGACGCGCTCGACGAAAGCATCGTGCCCGGCGGGCGTTGATAGAACGGCGCAAAGCGATCCGGAAAACCGGGCATCGTGCAACCGATGCAGATGCCGCCGACGTTCATACAACCGCCGACGTGATTGATCGCGCCGCGCCGCGCGATGTTGCATTGCACGACCGGTCCCCAGCAACCAATCTCCACGAGACAACGTTGATCGCCGTAATGGTCGGCGAAAATTCCTTCTTCGTAAAATCCCGCGCGCGAGCAACCCTGGTGAACCGTTTGATTGAAGAGCCACGCCGGACGACCCAGTTCATCAAATTCCGGAAGTGGTCCCAATCCTTGCAAGAACAACAACACCGCGGCGACCGTTTCGCTAAAATTATCGCCGACGGGCGAACAACCTGGGATGTTGACGACCGGCAAACCGAGCGCGCTGCGATAATCCTTGCCCAGAAAATCCATCACGCCCATCGCGTGAGTGGGATTGCCAATCGCCGCCGGAATGCCGCCCCAGGTCGCGCACGTGCCGATCGCGATCACCGCCGCCGCGCCGGGCGCGAGTCGCTTGAGCCAGGTCGCAGTCGGAATCGGCTGATCGTGCGCGTCCGCGCCCATGGCGCTCCAGTAGCCGCCGGTTTTTTCCGCGATGCTCTCGTCCGCGATGGACCCTTCATAAATCACGACGTAGGGCGCATTCAGTTGCCCCGCCGCGGCGAGTTCATAATTCTTGATGAACTCGGCGCCGGCTTCGACGGAAACGACCGAGTGATGCAAGACCAAACGCGGAACGCCGGGCAAACGCCCGGTCAATAAATCTTCGACGCTCGGCGAGGTTGCGCCGGTGACGGCGATCGTACAGCCGTCGCAACTCATCCCGGCGAGCCAGAACGCGTGCACGACTTTGATCGGACCGAGCAACGCGCCGGTGCGTTCGTCGGCGGGCGTCTTTTGCAATTCGCGTGCGGCGCTGGAGGTCAAGAGGTCAACCACATCGGACGCCGTTTGCATCGGCGGCGCGGACAAGATCGTTTCTTGCATGGACCTTCCCCTTTCGTGCAATCGTAACTCGTTCGGCGATCAAGTGCTTGACCCGAATTATAAAACCTTCTCCTAGGGTAAATGTCAAGAGCAGGACGGCTTGTCCGCGCTCGCCGCGCCGCCAACAAAAAATGGTCGCATCGCCGTCGGCAATGCGACCACGGTTGGGCTTGCGCCTCAACCAGGACAATCGGTTCGAGCGAATAAGCGGTCTGTGCTTCACCGCACAATTGTCGCGCCGCGTTCGCGCGTATGCGGACACCTATTCTCGATTTAGAATCTCCGCGATTTCCGGCGTCGTCCACATTGCCGCGCCGGTCGTATCCACAACCAGATCGCACATTTGCATTTGTGGCACATAGGCGATCTGCGCCATCAAAAATTGGTCTTTGAAAAAGCGGTTGCGAAAATAGGCGGGGTCGTATTTCTTGCGATAATCAATATCGCGTTTCCACTTGCGCTTGAGCCGAATCGGGTCATCGGTCAGGTAAACAACTTTGATGCCGATCCAGTGCGCCACTTCCTTGAGCAAAAATGGGAAATTGCCTTCGATGAAAATAATATCGGCTGGCTCGATCTCAATCGGCGCGCCGCCGGGTTTCAAGTTGCCGTCCAGGTCATGACTCGATGTTGCAAAAATAAAATCGTAACGCGGAATGCTGATCTTTTTGCCGCGACAAAGATCTTCGAGACTCTGTTTGAAAAGTTCAAAGTGGATTGCCGCTTTACCTTGCGAGTAGATGCCTTTTTCCTCGCGCGGTTCGCGGTCGGTCAAAAAGTTGTCCAGCTCGAGCGCGGTCGTTTTTTTGCCATTGTGCTCGAATGAACGACGCAAGCGTTCGACGATTTCGGTTTTGCCGGCGGCGGTCGGTCCCGCAATCGCGAGGAGGATCGGCGTGCCCTTGGCGGCGACAAGTTTTTTCACGCTGGCGATGAACAGTTCGTCCAGCTCGGCATTTGCCGCTTGGAAATCCTTGTAGCCAATGTCCTGAGATCGTTCGAAATGTTTTTGCTTTGGTTCGAAACGCCGGTACGGCTTGCCGCAAAAATGCGCCAACACCGGTTCGGTAAAGTAAGTTGTCCGCGTCAAAAAGAAAAATCCGCGAACGTCGAAATAAAAATGCGCGGTGATCCACTCGACCGAATAGACGCCGGTGACCAGACCGACCAAAAGCATGTTCGTCAAACGCGCAATCGTTTTATCTAACACGATTCGATCATCGACACGCGGCTTGATCTGAATACTGTTGTAAAATTCGCGGGTGTGAATGCGTTGTTCGATTTCTGCCTGGGAATCCAGCTCGATACCGCCCCAGCCACCATCTTTAGGATATAAATTATCGAGCGCATAGCGAAATTCATAGAGTTCCATTTCCGCTACACCGGCATTAACTTGCTTCATTTTTTCAAACAGGACGGCGGAAAATTCATCGGGGTCGAACGGGTTTGAGGCGCACATAAAAATTCCTTTCGATTTACGCAACAAAAATATAGGGGCATTCCCTGATAGGTTGTTCAACCATTCACCGCAAAACAAAGGGGCGCAAAGAGTTATCGTAGAAATGCGAGGTTCCCATTCCTTCGCGTTCTTGGCGGCAAGCAATTGATTTGCTAAGCCAGCTCTTTACGCGGCGGGAAAATATGCAACAGTTCGCTCAACGCGTGAATGGTCGCGTCCGGTTTGTTTCCGTCGGTGAGCGGTTCTTTTTCCACCTTGCCTGGCTCTAGCAACATGATCGCCACCGGAAAGCCGGCTTGGCGCGCACCCTCCACATCGCGAACCGGACTATCGCCGACGTACGCGCAGTGCGCCGGCGCGATTCCGATGCGACGCGTCGCCTCCCAGAAAATTTCCGGGCTGGGTTTCCGATAACCAACCTGGGATGAAAGAACCACCGCTTTGAAATAATCGGCGAGTCCGTCCGCGGCGAGCCAATCGGGGATTTCGGTTTCGGTGATGGTGTTCGCGATGATGCCGAGGCAATAACCGCGTTTCCGCAATTCGAGAATAGTGTGTTTGGCATCGGGACGCGGGACACGGCGACCATCTTTATCGCGCCACAAGCGCGTCAGTGTACCGGAGAGTGGCGCAATCTTTTCCGTCGGAAGATCGGGCAACAGGAATCGCGTCCACAATTCCTTTTCCGGTACTTCGGTCAGGTTTTCGGATGACCATTTGCGGTACGCCTTCCATCGCTGGTCCAGTCGCTCGAACAACGCCTCAATTGGCTCCGGAGTTTCGATCAACGCCGCAAGTTGCTGGCGCGCGTGCGCGGCAAATGGTTCGTCCGCAACCACAATTCGCAACGTGTCGCCAACGTCGAAAAAGATGGCATGGATTTCAGAAATTATTTCTGTGACCGTTCCTGGGTTGGAGTTTTGAAAAATCGGCACGTTGAGCAAATCGGTGAGCGACTCGGCGTAGTAATCAGCTTTGGAACCTGGGTCATAGTTCACCGCGACGGTCATCATCCCCGCTTGGCGCGCGCCCTCAAGTTCGCCCGCATCGTGACCGACAAACGCCGATTCGCTCGGTGTGAGGCGCGCCTGTTCCAACGCATTCCAGTACATCGCCGGATCCGGTTTATGCGCGCCGAACACGGTCGAACACGTAACCACGTCAATAAATTCGGCGACGCCCACTTTTTCGAGCCGCCGCATTTTCCATTCGAGCGGGTACATTGTGTCGGTGACGATGCCGAGAACGAAACCGCGCCGTTTCAAACCGGCGAGCGCATCTCTGCCGCCGGGGACCGGCAAGACGTCGTTCGAGAATTCGAGAATTTGCGCGATTAAAGTTTTGCGTTGCTCAGGATTCACGACGCCGCGCATGAGCACAAACTGATCCCAGTATGCCGCGTGATTGAGCTTGCCTTCGTTCGCTTGCGCGCGCAATGATTTTTCAAGCACAAGGTTTTCGGCGGATAGGTCGGCGGTAAAGCCATTCTGCTGGAGCAGCTTTAACGCGAAGGTTCTGGTTGACTCCGACCGGCGATAGAGTACGCCTGCCGCATCGAAAAAAATTCCTTTAATCACATCACCCCTCCGCGTGGTTAACCAGGTCTACCACTTGCATCAAATTTTGCGCGATGGCGTCCGGCGGCTCGACATCGGACGCACGGTCGGCTTGCGTGGTGAGAAACGATTTGATTTGAATCGCCAAGCCATACCCGGCGCGATGCGCGCCAACCACATCACGTGAAACCGTGTCGCCGACGTATGCGCATTCACGCGGTTCCAATTCGAGGCGGCGCGTCATTTCGAGAAAGATGCGCGGACTCGGTTTGCGCCAGCCAAACTCGCAACTCGTCAACACGACCTCGAAAAAATTCCAAATTCCGTACGCGGCGAGATTGTGCGGCACCAATTGTCGGCTGACGATGTTCGAAATCACGCCGAGCCGGAATCCTTTTGCGCGCAACGCCGCCAGCGCCGCACGCGTTTCGGGACGCACCGTGCGTTTGGAAAATTGCGTATCCCAGTAAAAGGCGATCTCTTCGCCAATCGCCGCAACACGTTCTTGCGGCAGAGCGGTGAAAACGAATTCGCTAAAGACGCGCTCGGGCGTTAGCTCTTGATTGGTTTCCGCGCGCCACTTGCCGTATTTGTTCATCCCGGTTTTGACGATACCGTACAGATCGGCGTCGTTCAACCCAGGATCGAGATCATGTTTGGCGAGAATCGCGCGCAAGCCGGGCGTCGCATTCAAGCGTAAGAGATCGTCATAGTACACGTTTTCCAATGTGCCGCCCAGGTCAAACACAACCGCACGAATGGGGATTGTCATGATGCCTTGACTAGACCTTTCTGCACGAGCCACTGCACGCCCGCGCGCACTTGGGCGGGCGAGTTGAAATTTTGAAATTCGCACGTGCGGTGCGCGTTCGCCGGCACGTAACGCGCGACCATATCCCAATCAATCTGTCCCGACCCGGCGGCTTGATGATCGTCAATGCCGACAACGTCGTGCAGATGCACACCGATGATGCGCACGCTGAAACGCCGTAACCATTCTGCGTGCGGAAAGAATCCGAGGCGGTGGAGCGTTTCGGCATGACCGACATCGTACCAAAACCCGACATTCTTGAAACCCAGGTTAAGCAAGCTGTCGAGTTCGTCGGGCAAAGGAATTTCGAAATAGTGATAACGATTTTCCAGACCCAGCTTGATGTTGCGTTCGCCGGCGTACTCGGCAAGTTCGATGAGACTAGTCCGCACCGCGCTCAGGTTGAGCGGCGCTTGCGCGGCGCGCAGCGCGATGAATTGGTTGCGGATTTGTGCGAACTCGGCGGTCGCGGCTTTGCCCTGGCGAAACAGCTCGCGCATCGTATTGTCGCGCGCGGTATCCACATCCACTTTGCCCGGATGCACGATGACGAACGATGCGCCGAATTTTTGCGCGAGGTCAATACTGCGCTTGACGGCGTTAACGCCTTCGCGACGATTGGTTTCATCCGTTGCAGAGATAAGCCAGTTGCGCTTTTTCAATTCACTTGCCGACACATCCGCGGGACAAGGTTCGTGCACGCTGACGACGCGATAACCGTTCATGCCGTTGAGCATCGTGGAATTGACCGCGTGGTTCAGTTCAAAGCGCGTGAAACCGAGCGCGCTGCCTTGCTGAAAAAATTCCGCGAGCGTATCGAATTTTTTGATTCCCCACATGGTGGAAAGCGCGGCGTCTATCATTGGAATCTCCCGCAAAAATATTCCAAACTGCCGTTCAAATCACGGCGTCCAACTGTCCGAGCCAACATCGGTTCACGATTCCTTTCTATGGGTGAGGTATCTTGCTGGATCGTTCAAAAGCCAGAATACCTATTTTACGCGCGATGGAAAAATTGCCAACAATTCCCTCAACGAACGAATTAGCGCGTCGGGTTTGGCTGATTGGTCTTGTTCGTCCGCGCGCGCCTTGCCCGGCGGCTCGATGATGAGCGCCATGCCAAAGCCGGCGTGGCGCGCGCCGACGACATCGCGCGAGATGCGGTCGCCGAGATACGCGCAACGCGCCGGTTCGATCTGCATCGCGCGCGTCGCCTCCCAAAAAAATTCTGGATCCGGTTTGCGGCGCCCGGATATGGAAGACAGGAGCGCCACCTCAAAATATTTTTTCCAGCCGTAGGCGTCCAAACTTTTCAGCACATCTACCGATGAGATCGTGTTGCTAATCAAACCCAGCCGATAACCACGCCGATTCAATTCGACCAAGGTATCCGCAGCATCGGCTCTGACGACGAGGCGTCCATGCCGTTCGCGCCATGCGAGCGTCAGCTCGGATGCCACTGGCGCGATTCGCTCCGGCGGCAATTCTGGCGCGAGCCAACGCGTCCAAATTTCTTGCTCCGGCAATTCGACTAGATGTTCTTGCGCCCAGCGCGAGTACATTTTGTATCGTCGTTCCAATTCGGTCCAATACAAATCGGAGACGGATTCTACACCGAGTAGTTTGCTGATGCGGGCGATAGCCGCGTCTCGAACGGCTTGATCCGGTTCGCGCGTCCGCAACGTGCCGCCCATATCGAAAATAATCGCGTGAATGTCTCGAACGTTCAATGTAGATGCAATCATTGCTCTGATTCCGTCAGCCACCCGGTTGCGCGCAGATGAGCGATGCCGGCGCGTGCCGCGTCCGGGTCAACGGTACGATCCACTTCGAGGACGCGGAGCGCGTTTGCCGGGACATGGCGCGCGAGCGCATCCCAGTGTACGTCGCCGCTTCCGGGCGCGTGATGATTGGTCGTACCGATGGCGTCGTGCAAATGCACGCCGATGATGCGGTTGCCATACGAACGCAACCATTCGGCGTGTGGAGTGAAACCCAGGTTCGCCTGCACTTGCGCGTGTCCAGTGTCGTGCCAGTATCCGACCGCGTCATCGGGATACCAGGAAAGAATTTCGCCCATCTCGACAAAATTCGTAATCTCGTGCGTCGGACGATTTTCCAATCCCAGTTTCACGTTGCGCGCCGACGCGTACATCACGAGTTCATCGAGACTGCGATGCAGTGTATCCATGCGTTCGCGACGTTGATGTGCGCGTTCCATTGCAAGTTGTTCGCGCAAGGTGTTGGCTTTGCTGTTGTGAATCTTGCCTTGCGCGAACAGTTCTTTCAAGCGTACTTCGATTTGCGGACGCGCACCCGTCTGACCTGGGTGTAACACAATTGCGCGTGCGCCGTACTCGGCGGCGACATCGAGCGAGCGTTTGGTGATCGCCACTGCGCGGCGGCGGCGTTCGTCGTCGAGCGACGTGTAGACGATGTCGGCGCGGCGTAGTTCCTTCGAGCCAATGCGCGTTTGTCCGCGCGCCGGTGGTGCTGGGTCGTGCAAACTAGCGATACGAAAATCTCCGGGACGGACCTCATCGTAAAAGGTGTCGAAATGAATGCCACTGAGTTCAAAGCAATCGAATCCAAGTTCCGCCCCGGCGGCAAAGATATTGCGCAGATGCCAATCGCGTCCGCTGAACCAAAAAGTAGAGAGGGCGAGTTCGGTCAAGGTTGTTTCCAAGACCTGGCAGATCGCAGAGACCCGTCAGGTCTACGCCGAGTTACTTGAGCACGTTGATCGCGTAAAAGTCGCGCACCTTGCCGAGGGTCTTGTACGCGATGGACTCGTCAACCGTCCAGACGACTTTGCCCAGTTCCATGTACGGAATAGCGCCTTTAGGAGAGTCCCAATCGGTGCGAGGGCTGTAGTCGCCGATGACGTTCCAGGATTCGAACCCTTCCTGGCTAGTGATGTAATTGATGAACAGCTTGGCGGCATTGGGATGCGGCGCGCGATTCGCGATTGCCAGATACGACGCGGTCTGGAGACCCAGAACCGGTTTCAGACCTTTGCATGGCTCGACGACAATCGTTCCCTTGACCACGTTGCGGTATTTGGAATAGGAGATGAAACCGATCCCGGCTTCCTTCATTCCTTTTGACCCGATGGCGGTCGTGACTTCATCGCCGCCCGGTTGGGGCATCGGTTTGTTCTTGGCGAACAGCTTGAGCCACAGCCACGCGGCATCGGGAGTGTCTTTATCGAGAACGGGGTCTTTACCGTATTTCTCTTTGTAGGCATCCGCAAACTCTTTGCCGTGCGAAACGATGGTGGCAAAGATACCCATGGTGCTGGCATCCGCCAACGGATCCTCGATGTAGATTTTGCCTTTCCAAGTCGGTTCGGTCAATTCCCACCAATTGCCGACCGGGCACGTCTTGTTCAGTTCCGAGTTGTATGCCAGGACACGGACGCCGTAGCGTGAAACAAGCAACGGATCGCTGGCGGCTTTGGGGTACACGGAAGCGACGGTGTCGGGTATGAAATTCCACAGCATCTGCTTGGGCAACATGTCCCCCACTACATCGCCGGCGGAACTGCTACTGAAGAGCACATCACCGGTAAAAGCCCCGGCTTTTTGCTCTTCTTTTATTTTGAGGACCGAGTCTTCACTGCCCAGATCAAATCCTTCGAGCGTAATCCCGGGATACTTTTTTTCGAACGTCTTTTTCACATCGGCAATGCGCGACGAATTGGCATAGACGAGTACCTTTCCTTCCTTCTTGGCTGCCGCTTCGATGGCTGCCCAATCTTGCTTGGCGGGCGCGTACTTGCCCAGTTCGGCAGATTTGAGCCAAGCATCCATTGCTGCATCTATCGCCGGAACAGTTGCGGCTTTAGGCGCGGCAGGCGCGGTGGTCGGCGCTGCGGGTGATGCGCACGCGACTAGGACACTCATGACCACCGCAATCATCAACAATTTTGCAAACGCTTTCATTTTCTCCTCCTCGAGAATTGGGAAATGGATTGGATGGAATACGCGTTGTTTCGTTTGAATCTCTGCCGCACACCCCCTTTCTGGAAATTGGATGTTGGACGTTGGAAATTGGAAATTGGAAATTGGATGTTCCAGATTCCAACTTCCAACCTCTCACTTTCATCCTCGAACCTCAACTGCCAACTTTTAATTCGCGACGATCAGTTTTCCACTTGCCTTGTCGTACAAGTTCAGAGTTGTTGAATCAAATCTCAGCCAAATCTTGTCGTCCATTTTGATTTTGCTGATTCCCATGACTTTGACCGTGATCTCCAAACCATCCCGATGCGCAACGATGGTTGAATCGGCGCCTGAAGGCAATACAGAATACGCGTTGAACTCAACGGAATCCGGTGTCGGGGTCGTCGAGATGGCGATGTCTTCTGGGCGAATGGCAACTACGATCGGACCGGTAGCGTTCTGTGTTGCGATGGGCATCTTGAATTTACCGAGGTCAACTGAATTCGCACCGTCCACCGTGCCCTCCAACAGATTCACTTTGGGATTGCCGATGAAATCCGCAACGAACAGATTGGCGGGACAACGATAGATGTGGTCGGGCGGATCTACTTGTTGAATGACGCCATCCCGCATCACGGCAATCGCGGACGACATGGTCAACGCTTCGATTTGATCGTGGGTGACGTAGACGGTGGTCGCGCCGGAAATATGATGCAAACGTTTGAGTTCCGCGCGCATATCAATTCGCAGGCGCGCGTCTAGATTCGAGAGCGGCTCGTCCATCAAAAAAACTTTGGGACGATACGCTAGCATCCGCGCGAGCGCGATGCGTTGCTGTTGTCCACCGCTCATCTCGCGTGGATAGCGATCGGCATAGCCCGCCATTTGCACTTCGGCTAGCGATTCGTTAACGCGCTGCGCCATGTGTTCCTTTGGTATTTTCTGGATTTCAAGCGCAAAGGTCATGTTTTTGTAAACTGTCATGTGGGGCCACAGCGCATAATTTTGAAAGACCAAGCCAAGATTGCGCTGACCCGCCGCTAAATTGATGCCGCGCGCGCTCGAAAAGACTAACTTGTCGCCGATGGAAATCTCGCCTTCATCCGGATCTTCCAGACCGGCGATGCAGCGCAACAAAGTGGTCTTGCCGCAACCGGACGGTCCCAAGAGGGTCAAGAAAGCGCCTGGTTCGATGGTCAGACTCACATTGTTGACTGCGGCAACCTTGCCGAAGCGTTTGGTGAGATTCTTGATGAGGATGGATGTTCCCATAAATTCCTTTCTCTACATTCAATACTTTCGCCAAATCGTTTTCGCCCGTTTTTTTATCCGCGCATAACGCGAATCTCCGCTAATTTTAAATTCATTCGCGTTACACTTGCCCTGGCGGGAACGCAAGTGCCAGGGTTCGCGTTATTCGCGGATGAATTTATGATTTTGGCGAAGGTGTTGCTACATTCCAAGACCTTTTTTGAGACTGCCGCCGCGGAAGAGACTGATGAGCCAGTTGCCGATCAAGACCAGCGTGACCAAGATGATAATGATCGCATTCGCCATCTGGGTGTCGTCATTTTCGAGATAGCGGATCGTCATACTGGCGAGCACTTGCGTGGAGGGCGTCACCAACAGGATGATCAACGATAGTTCGCGCATCGTCGTGATGAACGTCATCAGAAAACCGGAAACAAAGCCGGGACTGGTGAGCGGAAAAATGATGCGCTGAAATCGCTGCCAAGCATTCGCGCCCGCCACTTGACCGGCTTCTTCCAATTCCCGCCCCACTTGGAGCATTGCGGAGACGCCAGTTCGCGCGGAGTACGGAATATGTTTCGCCACCGAGACGATGACGAGTAACGCAAAAGTTCCGTACAACGGCGGAATCGGTCCCACCGATTTGGCGAACATCGAGATGTAGACCGCGCCAAACGCGATGCCGGGAATCACGTACGGAATAAACGCGAGTTGTTCGACCAGTTTCGACAGCCGCGTGCCGCGCCCTTTCGCGATGGCATAGCCGAGAAGCATGCCAAGCAACGCAGTGAAGAACGCTGTCCACAACGAGAGCGCAATCGAATTCCAAGCGCCTTTGTAAATATCCGGGTTACGCAGTACGCCCGGCACGCCATTAGAAATGGTGGGCGTGCTTTCACCGATCCAATAGTGCAAGGTAAAATTGCTGAGACTGTATTCGCCGTCAATCAACATGAACGTACTGAAAGCCAACAGCGCGAGCGGTAGTAGCGCCACGACTAACTGAAAAAAGATCACGCCAGCAGTCAAGCTGAATTTCCAGTTCCGTAGGCGCGTGCGTTGCGCCACGAATCCGCGCCCGCCAATCGTTTCATAACTCTTGCGCGTGCCGACCACTTTTTGGTTCGCATACACGGTCGTCATCGCGAAGAGAATCAAGACGATAGCTAGCACAAAGCCATCGGCATAGTTACCCAAGCCCATATCCGATCGGATCATCGTCGAAATCGTATAGTAGCCGACGGGAATTCCCAACACGTTCGGTCCGCCAAACGTGCCCATCACTTTGGAGAAGGTCATAATGAAACCGGAAAGCAACGCAGGCACGATCAACGGAAACGTGATTTTCCGCAAGATGCGCCAACGACTCGCGCCCATCAACTCGCCTGCTTCTTCCAGGTTGGAATCAATAGACATCAACGCGGCGGAAACAAACAGGAAGAAGAAGGTGTAATAGTGCAGTGCGCTGCTGATGATGATCGGCACAGGACCGTACGCCAACCAATCGGGTGGACCTTGTCCAACAAGATATTCATAAATGCCCGGCGAACCACCCGATGTGCGATTCTTGAACAACACCGTCCACGCCATCGCAATCGTCCAAGATGGCATAATGTAGGGGACGGTTGCCAGCGTGTTGATGATAGTCCTACCCGCCATATCGGTACGAATCGCCATCCACGCCAACGTCGAGCCGATGAGCAGCGCGAGCAATGTCGCGCCGGTCGAGATCACGAGCGAATGTTGCAAGGGCGCGTAGGTCATCACTTCGGCAAGCTCACCCGTCAACATTCTCACCCAATGAAAGAGAGTCGGCTCACCCACGATGGCATCTGGATCATAGTGAATGTCTCTCTCTTGATAAGTCAGCGTGGTTTCAATCATGCGATAGAGCGGGACGAGAATCAAGTACACCATCAAGACAAGCATGACCAACGCCAGAATCACTTTAGGGCTGGTGAACCAGCGGACAAACCTCCGGTAATTGGCTAGCAGTTGCAGCGCGCCGGGTGGCTGCAATGATTGGGGAATTGCCATAACAGTGCTCCATCTGAATAAGAACCCGCTTGCTTGCCCGCGCTTGATCGTTCGGGCAAGCAAGAAATCGGGTTCGTCATCAAATCGGTTACTTGGGTTTCAGGTTCGCTAGCCAGAAATCGCGCACTTTGACTGAGTTGTTGTACACGTACAGCGTATCGCCCGCGCCGCTCCACACAAATTTTTGCACATCAAGCCACGGTTTTGCGCCTTGCGGCGGTGGCACATCTTTGCGGGTGGGATAATCGCCGGGAACGTAAAAGGGCACAAAACCCTTGCCACCCTTTTCGTCGCCTTCCATCCAGCGAATCAACAACTTGGCGGCGTTGGGGTGTGGCGCTTGGTTCGCAATCGCGAGCGCGGTCTCTTCGGTAAAACCGATGATGGGTTGCATATTCCACATCACGTCAAACACGAGATCGCCTTTGATAACATCGCGAATTTTTGAGTACGTGGTAAAACCAATCGGTGGGGCTTTTTGCCCTTTCGCGCCAATCGCGGTTGCGACATCGCCGCTACTTGAAGTCAACGCCGGTTCGTTCTTGAGCACGTCCTTGATCCATTGATAGCCGGCATTCGGCACGTTCGCTTCAAGTTGGAGCGGTTTGCCAAACGCGTCCTGGTATGCGTTTGCCATTGTATCGGAATTTTTGGTAATAATCGTCAACGCGAGTAAACCCATCGCCACTTTTTGTGGATCGGGCAGAATGACTTTGCCTTTCCATGCCGGTTTCGTGAAATCCCAAATGTTTTTCACCGGCGGTTCTTTGTACACTTCGGTGTTATAGACAAACGTCGTCAAGCCGTAACGATGGTACATCAGCGGTTCGCGCGCGGCAATGTCTACGAGTGGTTCCAATTCTTGCGGCACAAAGTTCCACAGCATTTTGTTCGGTGGATTGAGCATTTCGTTAACAAGCGTCGAATAATCGCCGCACAGAATCACGTCCGCGGTGTACACACCGGCTTTTTGTTCTTTCTGCAATTTCGTGATGAGGTCAACGGTGGAAATGTCGTAACCCTCGACGGTGATGCCCGGATAGGCGGCTTCAAATGATTTCTTGATGTCGGGCCAACGCGATGAGTTGGAGTAGATGACGACCTTGCCCTCTTTCTTTGCCGTGGCTTCGATGGCTGCCCAATCCTGGGTCTTGGGCGCAGAGGGTCCCAGCTCGGCGGCTTTTGCCCAGGTCTTCTGCGCGTCCGTCAATCCTTTCAAGGGATCATCGATTGGCTTGGGCGCGGCGGTTGGCGCGGGACCCGACGACGATGCCGGCGGCGCGGTCGGTTTGGGCGCTTCGGTCGGTGTGGCGCATGCGACTGCAATCACAGCCAGAATCAACAATCCGAGCAAAACAGACCTTTGTAACACGAGTACCTCCTTGTGCACAGAGAACAGTTTCAGTTTGCCGATTTGGTTTGCGCGCGATTTTTCTTCCATCCTCCTCCTCGTTCGCATCAACGTGCGACGATCAAATTGCCGGTTGCTTTGTCGTAGAGATTGATCTTTTTCGCGTCGAACGTGAGCCACACAGCACGATCCATTTCAATCTCGATATCGCGTGTTTCCTTGATGACGATAGTCGTGTCGCCGCACTGCGCGTTCACAATGATTTCCGAACCCGCCGGCAGAACCGCGTACGTCGTGAATTCGGCGGCATCGGGTATTTTCTCCAACGAAATGCGAATGTCTTCGGGGCGAATCGCCGCGACAACCGCACCGGTCGCGCGCGTGGTCACATTCTTGATTTCGAACGCGCCGCAGTGCAACGTGAGTGCGCCATCGTTCGTAATTAGATTCGCGTCAATCAAATTGATTTTTGGATTGCCGATAAAATCAGCGACGAAAAGATTCGCGGGCGTGCGATACACTTGGCTTGGGCTGGCGTACTGTTGCAAGCGCCCTTCCTGCATCACCGCGATGTGCGTGGACATGGTAAGCGCTTCGAGTTGATCGTGCGTCACGTACACCGCCGTCGCGCGGGTGTCGCGATGCAAGCGTTTCAATTCCGAGCGCATATCCACGCGCAAACGCGCGTCGAGATTGGAGAGCGGCTCGTCCAGCAAAAAGATGCCCGGTTTGGGCGCAAGCATCCGCGCGAGCGCGACGCGTTGTTGTTGCCCTCCGCTCATCTCTTGCGGATAGCGTTCTGCCATCCCGCCGATTTGCAAATCCTTCAAAATGGTTCCGACGCGTTCCTGGATTTCTGATTGGGGTCGTTTTGCCATCTGTAAACCGAACGCGACATTTTGAAACACGGTCAGGTGGGGCCACAACGCGTACGATTGAAAAACCAATCCCAAGTTGCGTTGCGGCGGCGGCACAAAAATATCTTGGTCGGAGGAAAAGACTGGGCGACCATCAATCAAAATCTCGCCGGCGTCCGGTTCCTCCAACCCGGCAATCATACGGAGGACGGTCGTCTTGCCACAACCCGAAGGACCCAAGAGCGTCAAAAAACTCCCTGGTTCGATCATTAAATTCAAATCATCCACGGCGAGCACTTTGCCAAATCGTTTGCTGACGTGCTTTAATTCGATGCGATACATTTACGCCCCTAGTCCTTTGCCGATTTGCCCGCCGCGAAAACGGCGCACCAGCCATTCACACAGCAGAATAATCGCGACGAGCATCATCGCGAGCGCGTCGCCCGGTTGGTGATATCCTTGTTCCGAGTAACGAAAGTTCAGCGTCGTGAGCGTACGCGTCGCCGGCGTGACCAGTAGAACGATCAACGACAGTTCGCGCATCGAGGTGATGAACGTGAGCAGGAATCCGGAAACGAGACCGGAACTCGTTAACGGAATGATGATGCGGCGAAAGCGCGTGAGCCACGACGCGCCGCCGACGAGCGCCGCCTCTTCCAATTCACTGCCCACCTGCAACATCGCCGCCGTGCCGGCGCGCGACGAGTACGGCAAGTTTTTCGCGACCGATACGACGACGAGAATCCAAAACGTACCATAAAGCGCGGGAAGTGGTCCGAGCGGCTGGGCGAACATGCCAATGTAGATCGCGCCGAACGCGATGCTTGGCATCAGGTACGGCAAGAACGCGACCTGTTCGACAATTTTCGAGAGCCACGTGCCGCGTCCCTTGACGACGGCATAACCGAGAAAAATTCCCAGGAGTGACGTAATGCCGCCCACCGACAGCGCGAGCGCAACGCTATTCCAAGTGGAGACCCAGGTTTGCGCATCGGTTAGAATGCCGGCGATGCCATCGGCAATTTTGGGATTGCTTTCGCCAATCCAAAAGTGGAGCGTCATGTTGTCGAGTGAATAGACGCCTTTGCGCAACATCAACGATTGATAACCCAGGAATCCGAGCGGCGCAACTACCGCGATCATTAGAAACGCGACCACCAAAATCAGGAGGGGATATTTGAATGCGCGCAAACGAATCGGCGTTGATGTGAAACCTTTGCCGGTGAGCGTGGCATAACTTTTTCGCACGCCAATGATGCGCTGATTGAAATAAATCGTGACAATCGAAATCGCGATGAGCACCAGACCCAGCACAAAGCCGTCGGCTTGCAGACGACTGGCGATGTTATTGTACAGCGTGGTCGAGAGGACGTAATAGCGCACCGGGTTGCCAAGAAACGCCGGTGTGCCGAAACTGCCCATCGCGCGCGAAAAGGTCAGGATGAACGCAGACAGAATCGCCGGGATGACGAGTGGAAACGTGATGCGGCTGAGCACTTGCCAGCGCGACGCGCCCAACATCTCGCCGGATTCTTCGAGCCGCGCGTCTAACGATTGCAGCGCGCCTGACACAAGGAGAAACGCGAACGCGTAATAGTGCAGAGACAATGTAATGATGATCGGCGCGGGACCGTACGACAACCAATCGGGGACCTGGATACCGGTGAGCGCTTCGAGAAAACCAATCGAACCGCCGATGCGTTGGTTCTTGAACACGACGATCCACGCGAGCGAAATCGTCCACGAGGGAAGCATGTACGGAATAATCGCGATGCTCGAAATGTAATTCTTGCCCGGCAAATCGGTGCGAACGACGAGCCAGGCGAGAAGCGAACCAATCGTTAGCGCAAAAATCGAAATCCCGATGCTGGTGATGAGCGTGTTTTGCAACGGCGTCCACAGCATCGTTTGACTGATGATGCTGTTGAATACGCGTTCCCAGTGGAAGGTGGTCAATTCGCCGGGCGTGATGCCGCGCACCAAGCGTACATCTTCGGGTTGCCACGTGATCGTCGTCTGAATCATAATGAGCAGAGGCGTGATCACGAGATAGAGTAGCAATGTCAGCAAAACAATCGCAACGACGACGTGTGGACGCGCCAACGTGCGCCACAGGCGTCGAGTGGGGCGTACGAGCGAGGATGGTAGTACACTTGCGGACATTCGTTTTCCTCCGCACTGAGGAAGAACCGGGACCAGCCCGTCCAATCACTTGGTTGGAAAATCAAAACCGTATTGAGCGCGTAGCGCTTGCAGGCGATCGAGTGAAGCGACGGTCGCCTCGGAGCGTTCCATGGCGACGGCGAGAATGATCGCGTTGAGGATCGCCATGGGGACCGTAAGAGAATGAAAGGTTGAGACCGGTCCGCGTCGCGCCGAGAGAATGACATCTGCTTGGTCTTTGTAGCGCGCGCCGAGCGTATCGGTGAGCAACACTATTTTGCAACCAATTTTGTGCGCTTCGCCGATCATCGCGCCCAGTTCTGGATTGTCGCGATAAAAGCCGGTGGCGAGGACAGCGTCATCAGGTTTCAGCAAGAGCAATTTGTCGAGCATATCGCGTCCAGTCTCGGTAATGAGCACACTGGGCAACGCGAAACGATTAAAGCGGATCTGGACGAGTTCGGCGAGAATACGCGAGGGACCCGATCCGAAAATGAACAGTCGCCGTCCTTTGAGGATGATCTTGACAGCGCGGTCGAAATCCGCCGTGGAAATACTGCGGGGCACTTCGGCAAGATATTGTAATTCCATGTCCACAACTTGATGGAGAACATCGCCTTGACCGCTTTTCAGGTCGGTGAGTTTGCGTTGGAGCCGCGCGGCTGGGGTCACTTTGACTCGGAAGATTTCCTGAAGTGCGCGGCGTAGTTCGGGGAAACTCTTGTAGCCGATGGACTTGGCAAAACGAACGACGGTCGCCTCGCTGACATCCACGTGCTTGGCAATTTCAGACCCCGTGAGGAAGGTGGCTTGATCGTGGTTGGATAAAAGGAAGGAGGCAATCCGCTTCTCGCGTTTGGTGAGGTTGCCAAAGTGACCTTCGATCCGCCGTCGGAAATCGGTTAACTCTTCCATACCTTCAGCTCCTTCAAGGCGTCGGTTCTTGAAAAATTATACCATAATTGAAATGAAATTGCAAGTTCATTTTCTATCATATTGACAAATAAATTGCAGGATGTCTGCGCGCCCGGGCGCGTAAAAACGAACTGTACGCTACACCCGTATTTCCAAAACCATTAAAATAATCCGCGAACCCTGGCGCTGGCGTTCCAGCCAGGGTTCGCGGATAAAATAATATCTATCCAGTTCAATTGATGTACAAAAAGCAAAGAAATTACGATTGATGTACGAGTGCAGGGATGACGTAGAGTTCACGCAGTTTCAGGGCGAGCGTAACGATCTCACGTTCCCAATCGGTCAGATCATATTTGTAATGCCGCCCAATTTTTTTGAGTAGACCATGCACGCGCCGGCGTTAGTTTCGGCTAGTCCGCGTTAGGTGATAGCAAAACCCGAAAAATCGCTCCGGAACGATCCTAACAATTCGTAGTATATCACGAAGAACCGAAAAAAAATCAAAAATTCTGCGCGGTGAATTTCTGAATTCGTTTTAGACGCGCGGCGCGTTCCGTGATACAATGCGCCTCACCTCATGGGCACACTCTATCTCGTGGCGACGCCAATCGGCAATCTCGAAGACATTACGCTGCGCGCAATCCGCGTGCTCAAACAAGTCTCGCTGATCGCGGCGGAAGACACGCGCACCGCGCGGCAATTGTTGACGCACTTGCAACTCGCAACGCCGGTCGTCGCGTACTTTGAACCGGTGTACGATCGCAACGCCGCGCCGCGCATCAAGCTCGCGCAGATTCTCGACGCGCTCGAACACGGCGATGTTGCGGTGATTTCCGAAGCCGGCACGCCCGGTTTGTCCGACCCTGGTTACAACCTCGTCCGCGCGGCGATTGAACGCGACATCCGCGTCGTGCCAGTTCCCGGCGCGAACGCGCTCGTCGCCGCGTTGACCGCCTCCGGCTTACCCACCGATCAATTCGTCTACCTCGGTTTTTTGCCGCGTCAGAAAAACGCGCGGCGCGAATTTTTGCAATCGGTCGCGCGCGAAACGCGCACGCTCGTCGCCTATGAATCGCCGCACCGCGTTCTTGCCGCGCTCGACGACCTTGCCGCGATCCTGGGTGATCGCGAGATGTGCGTCGCGCGTGAACTGACCAAGCTGTTCGAGGAATTTTTTCGCGGCACGGTCACTGCCGCGCGCGAGCATTTCATCGAGCACGCGCCGCGCGGCGAATTCACGCTCATCATCGCCGGCGCAGACCCAGCAACTTTATCGGACGCGCAAGACGCGGTTGAGCCGTGGGACGATGCGCGCGTCGTCGCGGAGGTGCGCGCGCTGATCGAGTCGGGCGTGCCGCGCACGGACGCGGTCAAGCGCGTGGCGCGCCAAGCCAAGCGCGACCGCCACGCGGTCTACGCGCTCGCGCTGGGTGTGTAGGACGTGCCACCCCAATGAACCATTTTCCAGTTTCAAAATCGTTCTTGCTTCGCGACGCGCTAGCTCATCAAATCGAAGAAGAATACGGACTCGCGAACGTACGCTGTCAACTGATTACCGCGACCCTGCGTGATGTCTATTTGGTCACTTCGTCCCAGGGTAGGCATGTTCTCTATGTTTATCGGCACGGGCAACGCTCGAACGATGAAGTATCTGCCGAATGGCAGTTCGTAGATTATCTCTACGATTCTGGTGTACCGGTTGCGCCTGCCGTTCCCAGGAAATCAGGCGAATACCTGCTCAGTTTTCTCGCACCCGAAGGTATTCGACTTGCTGTATTGACGCAATTTGCGAAAGGGCAAATTCTGCGGAGACGACCCAGCATTGCCGCTGTCCGTGCGTATGGTCAAATCACCGCAAGAATTCACGCGCTCGCTGACCGGATGCCGTTCACGTTGAACCGACCCGCACTCAATTTCGAAAAGATGATGCAAGACTCGGTCACATCTTTTGAGAAAGAACTTTTCGACCGACCCAGTGATTTGGCATACCTCCATGAATCGGCAACGGTTTTGCAAACCAAGCTCGATGGATTACGCAATGCAGGGTTATCTTATGGATTGATTCACGGCGATGTGATTCGCGCGAACGCGTTGGTGGCAGACGATCACCAAGTCACCGTCCTCGATTTTGATTTTTGTGGGTTCGGTTGGCGCGCGTATGATGTAGCCAGTTATTTGCTGACGATCAGAAATACGCCACAAGAACCAGAATTTGAAAGAGCATTTCTCGAAGGGTACGAGGAGATTCGTCCGCTGGCGCGTGAGGATAAAGCCGCCCTCGGATTTTTTGAAGCGATCCGCGCGATCTTCTCTATCGGCGTATCGGCAATGAACATCGAACACTGGGGCAGTCAGTATTTCTACGCGTTTGTAGATAATGATCTTGCCGCACTGAAACGCAGTATGGATCGGATTTTGTAGAGATGTTCGCGAATCCTGCAACGTCTCTGCAAAATTGAAGAAACCGGGATTCTCGAGAAGGTATCACGGATTTGTCCGTTGATCATCGCCGGTGGGTGGGTGAATCCTACATTCCTCGCGCAGAACGAAATTGCCACTTTGGTGTTTTAACTGTGGAAGCGACTAGTGCGCCTATCGAATCACCTAAACCGTCCCGTCATCTAGCCAGTGGGATCGCCTTGCTCGCATTCGCATTGTTCCTCGGTCTATGTGGGGTGTGTTCGGCGACGGTGTATGTGATTGCGCCGCTCACCGCGCGACCCAGCGTGCAAACGAATGTGCTGTTCGGCGCGCTCGCGGGCATCGGTGGATTGCTCGGCGCGGGGTTGTTGTGGCAAAGCGTCATTGCCCTGCGCGGACGCGAACCTGGGTCTGCCGCGCGCGCGCTGCCGCCTTTCGGCGTGTTCGTCGCCGCGTTTTTCATCGCGGTGCCGGCAGGCATCGGTGTGTTGGCATTGCGCGATACCGCGCTTTTGCCGGTCGTATTGGGTTTTCCGTTTCTGCATTTCATCGCGGCGAGCGCGCCATCGTTTGCCGTGATCGCATACGTCGCGCGGCGCGTTGGCGCATCGTCGAGTTCGCGCGCGGCGTTCCTCGCGTTCGTCTGGGGCGCGTGCGGTTCGACGACGATCGCGATTTTGATCGAGCTGATTCTCGGCGTCATGTTCGTGCTCGTGGTGATCGTCATGTTGGCGATTCAACCGAACGGCGCGACCCAGTTAGACGAATTGCAACGCGCGGCGCAACGCCTGAGTCGTCTCGACGATACGTCCGTGCTGACGCAATGGCTTGCCAACCCGCTCGTCATCGCGGGCGTCTTGTTTTATTTCGCCTTGCTCATCCCAGTCGTCGAAGAGGCGCTAAAAACGCTCGTCCTCGCGCCGATGAACGCGCAACGTACGCGCGTGTGGGACGCGTTGTTGTGGGGCATCTGCGCGGGCGCGGGCTTTGCCTGGGTCGAAAATCTATTCAACGCGGGCAACACGGTTTCCGACTGGGGCGTGGTGATTTTGTTGCGCGCCGGCACGGCGATGATGCACATTGCGAACGGCGCGTGGATGGGACGCGGCTGGTATGCCGCGCGCGTGGAAAGGAGGTGGGGGCAACTCGTTCTCGCGTATCTGGTGAGTGTAGTGATTCACGCGGTTTGGAATGCCGCAGCGTTGGTGATGACGGCGGGCACGTTCGTGTTGAATGCCTCAACAGCGGTCTTGCCCGCGAGTTTGCTCGTGGGCGCGATGGCGATGATCCTCGCCGTGCTCACCGCGCTCGCGTTGGGCAGTGTCTTGTACGCGACGCAGCGTCAATCGCGTGAACAACATGTTGACGAAAGGAGTGTCTCATTGTGACAGTAAAAATTGTCACCGACTCGTCGGCGCATCTGTCGCAGACGGCGCGTGAGCAGTTCGACATCACAGTCGTGCCGCTGCACGTGTTCTTTGGTGAAACGGATTATCGCGATGAAGTGGATTTGCCGAACCAGCAATTCTACGCGATGTTGCCGGACGCCAAGGATCATCCTAAAACATCGCAGCCCTCCGCCGGCGAGTTTATCGAAGTCTACAAACCCCTCCTCGACGCGGGCAAGGAAATCGTTTCCGTTCACTTGTCTGCCAAGTTGAGCGGGACGTACGCCTCTGCCTGCGCAGCAAAGGAACATCTCGAAGGGCAGTTCAAAAAAGCGTTACCCATCAACATCGTAGACACGTTGAATGTTTCGATGGGGTTGGGTCTGCTCGTGATCGCGGCGGCGCAAGCCGCGCAAGCGGGCAAGTCACCGCAAGACATTGTGGCGACGCTGAATGCGTTGATTCCAAAACTCAATCTGATCTTTGTGTTGGACACGCTCGAGTACTTGAAGCGCGGTGGACGGATCGGCGGCGCGCGGGCGATGCTCGGTTCGCTGTTGAACGTCAAGCCGATGTTGGAAGTGGTGAACGGACAGGTCGAACCGCTCGAACAACCGCGCTCACGTGCCAAGGCGCTTAAACGCGCGATTGAGATCATGGAAGAACGCGTCGCCGGCAAACCGGCGCACGCCGCGATTTTGCACGCCCAAGCCGCGGACGACGCCGCGACTTTGGAGCAAGACATTCGAGCGCGGGTCAATTGCCGTGAGCTTTATCTCTCGGAAATTGGACCCGCGATTGGTGTACACGTCGGACCGAACGCGGTCGGCTTGGCGTTTTACGCCGAGTGAAGCGGTCGGGGCGACTGCGTGTCGCCCCGACCGCGTAACGAGAAATGCCGCGCGGTGTTCTTATCACAGGACACCGCGCGTTGTCTGGAGTGATCGTGTCCGAATCGGAAGAGCAGTTGATCGAACGCGCCAAGCGCGACCCGGACGCGTTCGGGGTGTTGTACGAACAGAACGTAGATCGAATTTTTAGTTACATCGTGTATCGTGTGGGCGATGCGCGCGAGGCGGAGGATTTGACGGCGCGCGTGTTCTTTCGCGCGCTCGCGCGCATTCGCGATTATCGCCAACGCGGCATTCCGTTTATCGCGTGGCTCTATCGCATCGCGCACAACCTGGTCGCGAACTGGTATCGCGATACGAGCCGCCGCCGCGATATTCGCCTCGACGACGCGGTGATGGTCGCGGAGAAACATGCCGGACCCGAACATCTCGCCGAGCGCAATGACCAAGCACGCGCGTTGCTCGACGTAATTCGCCGTTTGCCGGAGGAACGGCAACAGGTTCTGATTCTCAAGTACGTCGAGGGTTTGTCCAACGCGGAAATCGCGCAAGTAATGGGACGCAGTGAAGGCGCGATCAAGTCGCTGTATCATCGCACGCTGCTCGAGCTGCGCGACCAAATGCCGCCGGAGGATTTCTGATTTTCGATTGACGCCACTGCCCCGTTCGGAAAAATCGAAAATCGAAAATGTGTAAGAGGTGGTGGATGTATCCTAAAGATGAACATTCGCTCGACCAAGTTGAATCGCACTTGTCGCGCGCGCTCCACCCGGTTGCCGTGCCAACCGATTTTCGCGCGCAACTGCAAAACGGATTGATGCTCGCCGCGCGTCACGATGTCGTCGTAGAAAAAGAAAACCAGCCCGTGTGGGGCTGGATGGTGAGCGCGTTTCTGATTGGGATTCTCGTCGGCGTCGTCCTGCTGAATCAACGCTGGCGCGGGCGGGCTGTGATACGTAATCCATAATGTCGGGTTGCGTGTCACGTTTGCGCGAACAATTCCCCGCGTTTGATCCGCTTGCCAATCGGTGGGTGCGAGTAGAGCAACCACTCGACCCACGCCTCTGGTTCGACCTCCGATAGATTTTGATTCGCCAACTTTTCCATCGCGCCGATGAATGCCGGCGCGTTGCGCGTCGTTTGCAACGCGTAATCGTCCGCCATGCTTTCACGCCAACGCGAGAACGTGTTGCTCATCGGCGTCGTCACCAAACCGAATGCGCCGAGCGCGAGCGCGAACACCGGCATTGCCGCGAGATCGGCGACGCTCGTGTATCTCAACCACGCGACGCCCGCGCGCAAAAACGCATCGGCGAGGACAAAGCCGACGAGCGTCGTCAACGATTCGAAGACGAGCGACCAACCGATATCGCGATGGACGTGATGACCCAACTCGTGCGCGAGAATCGTTTCGATTTCATCGTGCGAGTAATTCTGGTACAACGTGTCGCCGAGCACGATGCGCCGCGTGTTGCCCAGCCCCATCAACGCGGCGTTTGCCGCCGTCGTCTTCTCCGAGAGCATCATCGTGTAAACGCCTTGCACGCGCGCCTGCGCGCGCTCGGCGAGCGCGGTTAATCGCCGAACTAGTTCTGCGTCTTGCAGCGGCGCGAACTTGAAAAAGATCGGTGCGATGAGCACAGGCGCGAGGTTCGCGAGGATCACGTTCAACAGAATCATAAACCCGGTCGCCCAGAGCCACCAGGTGTCCGGTGCGTTGCGTAAAACCGCGTAGATCACTTCGATGACGATGCCGCCGAGTACGCAACCTAATGCGCCGGCTTTTGCGACATCGGTCAACCACGCGCGCAGGGTTTGCGTCGAGAGTCCGTAGCGGTGTGGCAGAACGAATCCGCTATAGTACGCGAACGGCGCGAACAAGGTTTCGTACCCGACGAACGCGACGATAAAGTACAACATCGTCGCGAGCCACGCGTCGGTCGTAATCGCGAGAATCATCTGCTTGAGCCACACGTTCAGCCCTAGCGCGATGACCGCGAGGATGGCGAGCGCGCCCAGGATCACATCGAGCGCGAGCAAACGATGACGGATGCGCGCGTACTCTTTGGCTTGACGTTGACGTTCGAGGTTGATCGGCATGGTGATTCAGAAACCCTTGCGAAGGTTCTAAAACCTTCGCAAGGGTCTGCGGTAATTTACGGCAAGCGGTTGAACCAGAAGAGCGACAATGTGCCGCCCAGGAGCAGCAGAGCAATTGCGCCGGCGGTGAACAGCGAAGTGATTTCAGTGCGTTCGGTCCGGAGAATCAATTGCGTGTCGAGGTTCTGGTAAATTTCCACGAGCGCGTCTTCGTTGGATGCGTGAAAATACTCGCCGTCGGTCATTTCGGAAACGGCGCGCAACGTTTTCTCGTCGAGCGTCGCGCGAAAACCGCCGCCTCCGCCGCCAAAGCCGCCCGGACCGCCGCTGCCCGGACCTTGAATCGTTGCGCCTTGCACGGTGCCCGCACCGATGGTGTAGACGCGGACGCCGCGCTGCGCCGCTTTTTCGGCGGCTTGGAGCGGCGGAACCCCTGTGTTGCTCTGCCCGTCGGTCAGCAGGATGACGATGGCTGGCACGTGATGCCCCGGCGAAACGGGCGTGGGGGTTGGCAGGGGCGCATTTGGCGCGATGGGCGCGGCGGGCGTCACGATGGCTTGCGACGCGGTAGTCGGCATATCCGGATTTTCAAAAATCGCGTCGAGCGAGACGAGGATGCCGTACCCGATAGCGGTCGCGCGTTGCAAATACAAACGATCCACCGCGGCGAGGACGGCATCGCGATCAATCGTCGGCGGTTGCACGAGCGACGCGGTGCCGGAAAACGCGACGATACCGATGCGTGTCGTGGGGTCTTGCTTGTTGATGAACGCGCGGGCGGCAGCTTTGGCGGCTTCGATGCGGCTGGGTTTCAGATCGTCGGCGCGCATACTGCCCGACACGTCAATCGCGAGAATGACGGTCGCTTCTTGTTTGGGCAGCGTGACGACCGAAAACGGACGCGCGAGCGCGAACAACATCGCGCTGATGCCAAGCAGGAAAAAGAAAGGCGGTATGTGCCGCCGCCACATGCTCTGTTGATCTAGCGCGTCTTTGACGAGCGAGAGACTCGAATACCGAATCGCGTACTTGGAGCGTCGGCGTTGAATCCACACGTAATAGCCGACGAGGAGCGGGATCGCTATTAACACCGGCAACATCCATTGCCAGAGGAAGATCATACGTGCCTCACTTCTTGCGAGTTTTTACAAACTCACGCGCCTATGCTGCTCCGTGAAGCGCAACCCAGGTTCTGCTTTTGCCGCACGGACAATTTGGATAACCGATACCAATTTACGTGCTCCAGACCTTGAGAAAATGACTTGAGCATAGACCTTCCAGGTCTCGAGGACTTGAATGGTCTTGACCGATGATTTCCAAAAGTAAATCTGACTTTAGTGTTGGTCAAGTGTGTCTGTTTGAATTACGGGTGGAAGGTTGCGATGGTTTTCTGAGACGAATGGATGGCGCGTGTCTTGCGATGCGGAGAGTGCCGACCCTAGCGCGTAGAGGATGAATCGCACGCGCACATTGTACCCACTGTACGTTTGGCGTCAAGGGGGGATGAACAACACGTCGGGGCTTGACAGTATCACCCCACACGGTTAATGTTACCGCCATGATCGAACAATCCGATTTTTCCCGCGAACAATACCTCTACCTCACGACGACCGGACGCAAAACCGGCTTGCCGCGCGAAATCGAAATATGGTTCGTGACGTTCGACGATAAATTCTTCATTCTCGCCGAGCATCGCGAACGCACACAGTGGGTCAAGAATATTCGCCACAACCCGCGCGTCCGCGTCCGCATCGGTACACGCACGTTCGACGCGACCGCGCGCATACTCGACGCGGAACGTGATCGCGCGACGTACCAACGCGCGCAACAACTCGAACGCGACAAGTATGGCTGGGGTGCGGGACTGCCGGTCGAAATCGTACCCGACTCACGCGACGCGTAGGACAAGGCAATCGTACAACATTTTTGTGTTAGACAAAGCCGCGTGTGGCGTGGGTCGGCGAGGAAACGCCCAATCTGTGGAGCGGGCAGCCTGTCCGCTTGTGCGGACGAGCCGTCCGCACCACAGAATACCTGACTTGAGCCGTGGCAGATTTGGCGAATGCCTTGCCCCTACTTGGGTTTGTGATATAATCTCCGCCGGAGAAAATTCTATGGACGCGAAAGAAATCGCCGCGCAACTCGCGCGCGAATTGCATTATCTCGATATGCCCATCGGCGTGTACGTCGTCGCGACGGATGGACAGTTTATCGCGTGCAACCGCCTCGTGCGCGACATGCTTGCCTTGCCGCTCGACGGCGACGTGCACGCGAGTCTCGCACAATTCTACGCCGATGCCAACACGCGCGGCGAATTGCTCCGCAAAGCCGCCGAAGCCGAAGCACGCGGCTCGTTTCTGCAAAAAGAAATCATCCATCTACGCGTTGCCGCGCGCGATCTCTACGTCGAAGATTATTGCAAGCCCCTGCGCGATCCCGCGACGCGCGCGATTGTCGGCTATATCGGTTGCCTCGTAGACATTACCATCGAGTACGAAGCGCAAAAGCGCGAGGGGCAACTCCAGAACAAAGTCGAAGAACTCACATTCGACATCGGTCGAATTCTGCACGCGAACACCAGCACATTGTTGATGGCGCAACAAACGCTCGACAGCGTCGCGGAAGCATTGAGCCAGCGTGCGCTCAAAGAAGTGATCGGCACTCCGCTCGAAGATTTGGACGAACAATTGATCAAGGAAGCCGAGCAACTCGCCGGCACGCTCGACAAACTGATCCAGGGTTCCGACGCATCGCGTCGCGCCCAAGCGCTGCCCGAAGCGAAATGGGACGCGCTCGCGACCAAGATCGCGCCACTGCGCCAGGTGCGCGAAATGGTTCCTGGGTTCGAAATGCGCGTGCCCGCGCTGCGCACCGCCGCGCATCAAGTCACCGTGACGTGTCACGCGATGACGACGGGCGCGTTGCCGCGCGAACTCGTGAAAGAAGTGCTCCGCGCCGCGGCGCAACTCGAAAATACCGCGTGTCTCGCCGACGTGTTAATGTCGCGCATGGCAATCGTGCAGATGGACGCGACGCTCCGCTCGTTGCGCGATTTTGTCACCGCCGACATTCGCACGCACGAGCCAAAGAAACGCTTGTCGGTCAAACTGCTCGTCGAGCAGACCATCACGCAGATGGCGGAATTTGCGCGCACCTCGCGCGTGGATATTCATCGCAAGGAACGCGATTTCGATGTGGGCGTGGAAGGCATCGAGCGCGATGTGACGCGCGCGCTCGCGAATCTGTTGCACAACGCGATCAAGTACTCGTGGCGGCGCGATCGCTACAAATCACCCTGGGTCACGGTACGCGCGTTCGCGCGCGACGGAATCGCATGCATCGAGTTTGAAAATTGGGGCGTGCCCATCGCGCAAGAAGAAATTGATAACGGTTTGATTTTCCAACTCGGCTATCGCGGCAAGTGGTCCAAGGACCGCGGACGGTTGGGCACCGGCATCGGCTTGACCGATGCGAAACGCACCGCCGAAGCGAATCGCGGCAGTCTGCACGTCGCGAGCCGTCCCGCGAATCCTGGGTGGGTGCGTCCGGATGATCGCGATTATTACAATCAACCATTCATCACAACGGTGACATTCTGTTTGCCCGAATCGGCAGAGGTACGACGATGAACAAACGACCGAGTGTGCTTTGGATTGAAGACAGCGCGCGTTTTGAATTGCGTAACCTGGTCGGTCCGCTTTTTTTCAGCGGCAAGTACGATTTCAGTCTCGCGGAGGATGTGACCTCGGCGTTGTACCAGTTGCGCGTCAAAGAGTACGACAGCGTGATCGTAGACATTCGCTTGCCGCCCGGCATTGATCCCGAATGGCGCAAGCATTATCAGCAAACGGGGTTCGATAAAGTGCACGCGCAACTCGGATTGAAATTGTTGTACTGGATGTTGAGCAAGGATGCTTCGATTCATCCCGATGCGCCGCCCGAATGGATCAAGCCGTGCCGCGTCGGCGTGTTCACCGTCGAGAGTCGCGGCGAAATTCAGCAACATCTCGATACGCTCGGCATCAAGATTTTCCGGCAGAAATCCGCCGGCTTGCGCGACACGACGCTCCTCGAATTGATTGACGAGATTCTGGCACAAGCACAAGCAGAAAATCCCGCCCCCCTGTAAGCAAGACCGTCAGCCAAAAAAAATCCAGGTTTCTTCAAGAAACCTGGATTTTGGGTTCAAGTAGAGAGTGGGATTTTTATTTTGCATCTTCGATTTTAATCCACTCGATTGCCGCCGCGACATTCGGCTCGGTCGCGCCGATGCCGACGACGAGTTGTGCGGGCATGGTCGCGCCAAGCAACTCCATCGCGTTCGAAGCGCCTTTCACACCAATAATCGCGTGTGACCAGCGAAACTTGTCACGCAAATCTTCCCTTGCCCCAATTGAGTGCAACGCTTCAACTGCTTCCGGTGTGAGATGACGCGACGCTTCATCGCGTACAGCAACCGCAACGATTCTGCCATTCGGAATCGCGGCGATGAATCGTGCCATTCTTACGGATTCGGTTCGTAACGTGAATGTATCAAATGCCGCACGCGACTCGACCGCACCGGTTTTTTCGTTGATGACAATAATATTGTAACCGCGCAAATTCGGCGACGCCTCTACGCCATTGACGTAGATGTGCGCGAAATCGCCAACCTCGCTCCCCGCGCTATACGCAACGATTGAAACCGGCGAGGTAGTTGTCCCGACCGCAAAATCACCTTCATGGATAGTTGATACCGGCGCAAGCGTGTCAAAATGCAAAATGATTTCATTAATCCCCACGCGCAATGCGCCCGGAGGAACTGCAACCGCGTATTCTCCCCAACCCGGTTGAAGGGCAACTTGCCCAGTAGCAAGTCCATTAACGAACACGACTAGCTTTTGATTTGCCATTGGGGCAAATGCGCGTACTTTGAATACGTAATTTTCTTTGACTTGCTCAAATCGAAAGAATATCCGCGCATCGTGGCGCAATGCCCAAACAGATGTGCCCCGTAGAGTTCCCCAGCCCTCTGCAAAATGCAAACGCGCCCACTCGTCGTCGGGGCGAATATCTGCACCCCGTGACCAGGGTATTTGCTTCACGCGATACGCAATTGTTTGCCCCGTTTCATCTGTCGAATCGTAAATCTTTGTCGTCTGAAACGCATTTTCGATATATTGCCGCGCGTTTTCGAGAGCGGCGCGGTTCTGTTCCTCTCGCGGCGAATGCCATACAATGTACCGAATACCGAGGAAACTGACGAGACCGTGTGAGATTTTGCTATCGTCATACCATAAATAACCAACGTCGCGCCCGTTTTCCGCCCAGATCAACGAACTAATCACCGGCGCTTCAGTAAAGTACTGGAATTTCAGTTCCGGATTGCGCGAGGTGTTGCCGCCGAGGATCGGGCGGCGATGCGCGGTCTGGTACCACTGCGCGAACATCATCGCTTGGTCGAGCGTGCCGGTCATGCGAAAACCGTTGCGCCATGCCAGTGGAATTTCGAGCAGCGTGAAATCACCCTTGTCCTGCGCGATGGTTTTGTAGACATCTGGGATGCGGAAATCGGAGAGCGGCAGAACGGCGAGATGCTCAAATAAAGTAAACAGTAAACAGCTAACAGTAAACAGTAACGTCCACTTTTGACTTTTAGCTTTTAACTTTTGACTTGCGAGCGCAATTCCGTACCCCACCAACACCGCGAGCGCGAGCGTCACCATCACGCTCCAACGACTCGGATAGCGATTGCCTTTAACGAAGGGAATTTCGAGCAGGATGTCGAACGGCATCGGCAGATCGAAACGCGCACCATTTACCACGAGTGCGGGACCGAGTGAAATCAAAATAAAAATTGCGCCGAACACGCCCCAGATACGCACGTGCGGAATCTTCCATAGCGCGAGAATCGCGAGCGCGAGCGCGACGAAACCCAGGTACGCAAAGTTCGTGTACGCAAAGTTCATCTGCGGCTCAATGCCGCCCAAAATCGGATTGAGTTTGCTCGGTACGAAAAATCCCAGCACATCACTCGAAAACACATCGGCAAAGCCAAGACCCTGTTGAATGAAATCGCCTTCGGTGAGCATATCCTGGATCATCGCGGCGAGAATCGGGGACATGGGGATGGTGAAGGTGAGGACGGCGACGAGAAAAGTAATTAGTAATTGGTAATTGGTAATTAGTTTGCCGCGTGTCGCGATGAGACGATAGACGAGATAAAGCGCGGTAAAGATGATGAGGAACGACGCGTAGATAAATTCGCTCAATGCTTGGAAAAGAAGAAACAGTCCCAGAAGAAATCCAAATCGAAGTGTCTCGGCGGTCGTCCGTCGGCGGTCAGCGGTCAATTTCAACAGGAACAGCACATAGTACGGAATCCAATGCGACGACGCGATGTTGAACTGACCGAGCGATACGTACAGCATCTTGTTCGCCGAGAACGCGTACAACGCGCCGGCAATGAACGCGGCAACTGTTGACTGTTGACTGTTGACTGTTGACTGGGCTAACAGGTATTTGACCAGCAGATATGTTCCCAACCCGCCGACGACAAACGAGAACCACACATTCGCGTTCGTCGCGATGACGAGGTTCGTGGCGTACTGCAGTGGAATCGAAAGAAAGGCGTTGAGGTACGTGAGCGTGTAAAACGCGAGGTTGATCCCGATTGGATAAAACATGTGCTGGGTGTAGATGGGACTCTGACCCAGGTTGATGATCGCGTACGGAACCCACCACAAGTTCCACGCGAGCGCGGGATCGTCGCCGCCGTCGCCGGGAACGTGCGTGGTGAAATGCAACACGAGAGGAAACGTGAGTACGATCGCGAGGACGAGATACGCGATGAGCGCAACGATGTCCGCGCGAAACGTTTGCGTCGAGCCGACCTGGGTTGCCGGTCGTCCGTCATCCGTCATCCGTCATCCGTCCTTCGTCGCTATTTCGCGCTCTGCGCCTTGTCTCGTCCCGGCACTTGATGGCAATGCCGGCAGCGCGCTTCGTACACTTCGCTCGCGCCGACGAGAATCACCGGGTCGTCGTACTTGGCGGGCGAACCGTTGATGAGACGTTGCGTGCGCGACGCCGGATCACCGCACACGACGCAGATCGCGGAGAGTTTATCCACGTGCTCGGCGTGCGCCATCAACAGCGGCATCGGACCGAACGGCTCGCCGCGAAAATCCATGTCGAGTCCGGCGAGGATGACGCGAATTCCGCGATCGGCAAGTAGGTTGACGACTTCGGCGATTTTCCAGTCGAAGAATTGCGCCTCGTCAATCGCGACGACGGTCGTGTCCGGCGCGATTTGCGAGGGAATCTGGCTCGCGTCCTGCACCGGGATCGCGTTCCAGTTTGCGCCGCTGTGCGAAGCGACCTGGCTTGCGCCGTAACGCGTGTCGAGCCGGTGCGAGAACACTTGCACGCGTTGTTTGGCGATCTCGGCGCGGCGAATGCGGCGAATCAATTCTTCGGTCTTGCCGGAAAACATCGAGCCGCAAATCAATTCGATGTGTCCTCGTGAGCGCAGAACCCGTTCGCGTTCAACCGTCGCGTCCATCATCCGCTTCTCCTCGTCAAAAGTTACTCAGTCATGCGAAGGTTGCCAACCTTCGCATGGCTCGGCAGAGTCGTCGCCAAAAAAAGAGACAGAGGTTTTGCTCTGTCTCTTCGCTTTACGTGTCTTATTCCGCCGGTTTGTCTTGGGCTTGCGGCGCATCACCCGCTACGGCAAGCGGTAAATCGGCTGGCGCTTCCGGCTGAGGTGCGCTTTCAACTTTGCGTCCGCGACGACGATCTTTCTTTACACGCTTGTCTTCGACGGTCGCTTGCGTTGCGGCGATTTGTTCTTTCGCCGTCATGCGCTTGTTAAAACGCTCGACCTGACCCGCCGTGTCCACGATGCGTTGTTCGCCCGTGAAGAACGGGTGGCACTTGTTGCACACGTCGGTATGAATTTCTTTTTTCGTAGAGGCGGTGCGCCACGCGTTGCCACACGCGCAGGTCACAACCGCATCGGGATACCACGTAGGATGAATTGCGTCTTTCACTTTAACCTACCCTACTCTGCCTTGGGCAGAATACTAACTTGCTTTTTCTCTTTGCTAAATGGTTCGAACTTGACGGTGCCGGCGATCAACGCGTAGAGCGTATCGTCTTTGCCGAGACCCACGTTCAATCCCGGGCGAATGTGCGTGCCGCGTTGGCGCACGATAATCGAGCCGGCGTTTACATACTCACCATCATAGCGCTTGACGCCCAAGCGTTGCGCATTACTATCGCGGCCATTGCGCGATGAGCCGCCACCTTTTTTGTGTGCCATCTTATCACTCCGTTTTGGAGGTCGGAAATCGGAGGTCGGAAATTGGAAGTTGGAATCTCATCTCACATCCAATTTCCAACCTCCATTTTCTAATTTCCAATTTCTAACATCCAACTTCTACCCTTTGATTTCCGAAATTTCCAGGCGTGTGAATTCCTGCCGATGTCCAAGCGTCTTGCGGCGGCGATGTTTGTTGCGATAATCAAAGTGCGTCACTTTGACGCCCTTGCCTTCGCCAACCACTTTCGCGACGACTTCAGCGCCGGTAACCATCGGTTTGCCGACCGTGACATTGCCATCGTGTTCGAGCATCAACACGCTCGTCAACGTCACTTGATCGCCGACCGCGTTCGGCAGTTTTTCAACTTCGATCTT
Organism: Chloroflexota bacterium; assembly: GCA_016219275.1. Taxonomy (NCBI): domain Bacteria; kingdom Bacillati; phylum Chloroflexota; species Chloroflexota bacterium. Next base: position 441 of record JACRBM010000031.1, on the reverse strand, counting down.
GTCGCCGACTGCGACGCGATATTGTTTTCCACCCGTCTTGAGTACTGCGTACACGTCGTCCTCCACAATTCCAATCCAACTGTCAACGGCGCAGGATTATACTTGCGATGACCCGTTTTGTCAAAAACAAACCCCAGAGCGGTGACTCTGGGGAATTCCGCCATGCCGAGCCAGGGACTTGAACCCTGATGGACTTTCGCCCACACGCCCCTGAAACGTGCGCGTCTGCCAGTTCCGCCAGCTCGGCGTTCGGATTGCATTGTATTCTAAAGCCGCGATTTGTCAAACGCCACGCGCCTAGCGGGTGTGCGTCAGATTTTCGGATTGGTCAGTTGCCGGGATGATTTGAAACGCGCGCGCCCAATCGGTGAACGCCGCCACGGATGATTCACTGACGGGCGATTGGGTGGTTTCGGTTGGTCCGAGGTTGACGTGTGAGAT
>JACRBM010000030.1 GCA_016219275.1 Chloroflexota bacterium | reverse complement strand
TGCCAGTGCCCCAATTGACACCCGAAAGCGCACGTCAACTGATCGTCACGCATTTGGTCAATCGCGCGCGCTCGACGAGCAGTCGTTTGCGTGCCCATCAAGCACACGACGATTCATCCTAATCTGACATTGTCAAAGTACATACCCCTCTTTGAACTCATCGCGACAGAAAACTGGACAATGAATCCGCTTCGACAGCTCATGTGCAAGAGTGGTTTTTCCTGAACCTGGTCGCCCAGTTACTACAATAATGAATGGTCTGCTCATATTTGCAAAGTGCTCCGCTCGGTGCCCAACGGTTTGCATTAGCGGCGGCTGGGCAGGCGTGGACTCTGCTTGGGAGCTGGATTCTGCTGAGGCGTGGAAAATGCCTGTAAATCGCGCAGACTCCCAGCCGTCCGCTGCTCGCTGTGTTAGCTGGCTTTATGCCCAGATCAGTACTTTTCATGGGCAGCACGTCAATATTTCGGAGTCGAGCCTGCGCATACTCTTGTTATGGTGTTTGCGCGGGCTGGTTGAAATGCAGAAACAAGGTCGCGCAATCTCGCTAGCATGTTTCGCTGACCTTGCTGGTCACTCTAGTATTTTCCAGAAAGAATCCTTGCGGATGATCTTCCCCTGAGCGAACTCAAGCAGGTCAACTCCCCGCACTTCGATGTGTTGCCCTGACGTAGATGTGCCAGTAAGTGTCCATTCAGAGACACCGAAATCGCTACAGGTCCAGTGCTGATCGTCCCCATAATGCACATCCGGAATCCCTTCAAATCGTTTTGCCAAGCCTGCCCGCACCTCCTTCTTCCCGACATAGCGATCGCCACGAGGATTGGCGCCTCTTGGCATGTAGAAGACGCAGTCATCTGCGAAATAGCCCATGATGGAATCTAGATCGTGGAGATTAAATGCTTCCAGGAAGCCCTTCAACAACTGAATAGTCACATGCTCGGACATTGGGAACCTCCATGTGCGATACCGGACTGAGAAAGAGCCAGCCAGCTATTTATTAGCCCGCGATTTTGCAGTCTAATCCGCCCTCTGAGGTGATTAGTCTGCAATGCAAGTCAATCCTCAGTGGTTTGTCCAGCCGTTTTGTTTTCGTCAGCAGAATCGCGCGATCAGTTGCGTGTCCCGACGATGTACTTTTCGAGTTCGCCAATCAGAAATTCCTGGTTGGCGATCAACGACTTGACCACATCGCCAATCGAAACCAAGCCGACCAATTTGTTTTGCGCCAGCACCGGCAAATGGCGCACACGTTTGGCGGTCATCAGCGCCATGCAATCTTCGACCGTTTGCTCCGGGCTGACATAGATCACGTTCGTCGTCATGATTTCGCGGACGCGCGTTGTTTCGGTGATCTTGCCTTGCAGCGCGACCTTGCGCGCGTAGTCGCGCTCGGATAAAATGCCGACGACCTGATCGCCGTCGAGCACAAGCAACGCGCCAATGTCCTTTTGCGCCATCAGTTCGAGCGCGGCATACACCGTTGCGTCGGGCGCGATAGACCACAAGGCGCTTCCCTTGGTTTGTAAGAGTTGAGCGACAATCATTGTCATTCCTCCTTTGTTCGAGTGGAACTTCCCAGAGTTTATTTATCTCTGCTCCTGTTGTCAAGAGATATAGCCGAGGTCTTGCAAACGCTCCATCACTTCGCGTTCTTCTTCATCCGAATATCCTTCCGTCGTCGTCGCGCTCTTTTCCGATGTGCCGCCGTACTCGACCGCGCGCGTATCAGCAAGCGCCTCACTGAGTACGCGTCCATCCATATCTGTTGGCACGGGCAAGCCCATCAAGTGCAAAATCGTAGGGGCAAGGTCAATCAACTGTGCACCGGAAAATTCGCCGGTACTTTTTACGCCCGCGCCGTTCGCGATGAAAATGCCGTTCATCCGATGCGACGACGACACGCCAAACGACGGCTCGATAATCTTGTTCGACCCGAATTCAAAATCGCCGAAGGCAATCGTTTCGAGATTGCGCGGCAGGAACAAAATGTCCGGCGCTTGGTCAAGATGCACGCCGCGATAAATTTCTTCCTTCTTCCAGATGTGTTCGACGAGCGGCGCGCCATCGCGCGACCTTAATTCGCGTAGACAATTGATTACATCCGCGCGCACACGTTCATATTCGTCGCCCGGAGAAACAATACCTTGCGGCTCGCGCCCGCGCCGGTTGATGTGAACTTCGCCGATGTACCCGATCGAGTACGCGGTTGTGCGCGACCAGTCCACATCTGCGAACGAGAGGAAAAATCGCTTGAGCAGTCCGCGCCCGCCGCGTCGCTTATCGAGCGTTCGCCGCAACTTGCCGAGTCCGAACGCGAGCAAAATGTTGTACACAAAGCGCGGTGTCAGTCCCAGTTGAAACGCGACGCGTTTGAGTTGTGATGCGAGGTTCGGTTTGAATTTCATAAAGCCGCGTTGCGCGAGCAGGTTGTTGACGTAGAGAAAATTGCGAACGGGACCGTGACCATGATCGGACATTAGGATGACGGAGGTATCTGTCACCCCTGCACTTGCGTGCAGTGCAGGTGTGACAGATAATAGTCGCGCAAGCAATCCATCAATGTGTTGATAGATTTCGAGAATGCCGTCGCGGAATTTCGCCGCTTCGGCTGGGTCGTGTTCGTGGTGCGTTGCATCGTACGACGACCACAAGCCGTGCGACACCGTATCCGTTTCCGGAAACACGAGGACGAACAAATCCCAGGGATATTTTTGCAAAAGATATTCGGTGGCGCACACACGTTGATTCGCCGAGTGCTTGAGCGCGTCAAGAAAAATGTCGCCGCGACCCTTTGAGTACACTTCGTCCGAATAAACAATGTACTCGCCAATGGCAGATTTGATTTCCTCCGCGAGTTCCTTCGGGAACGTATAATTCTCCGCGTTACGCGGCGTGAGCATTCCAGTGACGAGCAAGCCATTGACCGGTTGGGGGGGCCACGTCACCGGCACATTCATCACGATCACTTTTTTGCCGGCATCGCCAACCAAATCCCAGATCGCTTTGCCATCGCGATCCAGTGCGGAGACCGGCGCGAGGTCGTACGAATCATCGCGGCGTTGCATAAAATCGAACAAGCCGTGCGCGCCGGGATTTTTGCCGGTCATAAACGACGACCACGCGGACGCCGTGACCGGCGGTACCGTCGAGCGCAGTTCGCTGAACGCGCCATTCCCCATCAATTTTTTGAATGTTGGCAATTTACCTTGCGCGATGAACGGCTTGATCAGATCGAACGTCGCGCCATCGAGACCAATGCAAACAACTTTAGACATTTCTCTCTCCAATTTTGGTGAAGGCATTATAGAAACGTTGCATACATCGGTCAAGTGGCTTATAATCGCGCGCGGTGAATCTCTGTTCGAGGAGGCGAAATGAAAATCCGTCCTGAGTTGGCGCTGACGTACGACGATGTGTTGCTCGTCCCGCAGTATTCCGATGTCTCCACGCGCAAAAAACTCAACACCCAAACGCGCTTGACCCCAAGAATCACATTACAGATTCCAATTGTCTCGGCGAACATGGACACCGTAACCGAAAGTGAAATGGCAATCGCGATGGCGCGCGAGGGCGGCATCGGCATCATTCATCGTTTTATGAGCATCGAGGATCAGGTCGCGCAGATCGCGCGCGTGAAAAAATCCGAATCGTTCGTCGTGGACGAGCCGATCACAATGCGCCAATCGAACACGGTGGGCGAAGTGAAAGAGATGGTCGAAGAGACCGGCACGGGCGGGATTTTGGTTCTCGACGACGCGCGACATCTCGTCGGGATCGTGACGACGCGCGATTTACTTTTCGAGAATAACGACGCGCGACCGATTGCCGATTTGATGCAACGCCAGGTTGTCACCGCGCCGCCAGATACGACGCTCCACGAAGCCGAACACATTCTGCACGAACACCGCATTGAAAAGTTGCCGCTTGTGGATGCCCACGGTCGTGTGGTTGGACTCATCACGATGAAAGATATTCTCAAAGTTGTGCGTTTTCCGTTGGCGACCAAAGACACGCGCGGACGCTTGGCGGTCGGCGCGGCAGTCGGTGTGCGTGAGAAAGAGTTGAAACGCGTCGAGCGTCTGCTCTCCGCCGGCGCGGACTGCATCGTCGTAGACATCGCGCACGGCGATTCCGCGCTCGAAATCGAAATGATCAAGAGCATCCGCCGGCATTTTCCAGCCGCGCAAATTATCGGCGGCAATGTGGCGACTGCTGAAGGCACGCGACGTTTGATGGACGCGGGCGCGGACGCGATTAAGGTCGGCGTGGGACCAGGTTCGATTTGTATCACGCGCGTCGTCGCTGGGTCGGGTGTACCGCAACTGTCGGCGGTGATCGAATGTGCGGACGCCGCCCGTGAGGCAGGCATTCCAATCATCGCGGATGGCGGCATCAAAAGCGCCGGCGATGTCGCGAAGGCGATTGCCGCCGGCGCATCATCGGTGATGATCGGCAGTCTGCTTGCCGGCACGGACGAGAGTCCTGGGTTGATGATGACGCGCAAAGGACATCGCTACAAAACGTCGCGCGGGATGGCGTCGGCGCAGGCGAACGTCGCGCGAAAAGCGCGCGAGGGTGAAGGGGACGTGACCCAGGAAGAAATTGACGAGTACGTCTCCGAAGGAGTCGAAGCCGCGGTGCCGTATCGCGGCAAGGCGCGTGAAATCCTGGGACAACTCGTCGGCGGATTGCAGTCGGGGATGAGTTACAGCGGCGCGCACTCGATTGCGGAATTGCAGGAGAAAGCCGAGTTCGTCCGCATGACCTCCACTGGGTTGCGTGAATCTCATCCGCACGATGTCGAGGTGTTGTAATCAAAAACCTGGAAGGTTTCTAGAACCTTCCAGGTTTTTTCTATCGCGTCAACAATTGGAATGTGATAAAGAATCTGACGTGATAGTTTGCCGTCATCGCCAGTCCGCTAATCTTGTCACTCGGCGCGCCTTCAACTTGGATGGGCCAGCCGTTGGCAAAGAAAGAGTAATTGCAGTTACACATATCGGTGGGGGATTTCTCGACGCCGATGTCATTCGACGCCGCACGATTACCGTCAGGTCTGGTCACCAGCAAAGGCGCGCTCGTACGTGCGCCGTTCGCGTCAATCAAACTCACCCAGATACCTTGTTGGTCATCTCCCCCCGGTAGATTTTGGCAATAGTCGTGCTTGTCGCGTAGGTCGCAGTAAATGGCTTTGACCACACGCCAATACTTTTGCCCCGACGCCACGTTGATCGGTTCGTACTTGACGCCGCCGGGCCAACTGCTTGGATAACCTGGAATCCAGTTCGTACCCACCGGCACGGTGGTGCGTGTCGCGGTCGGGCGGCGCGTTGCCGTGCGCGTTGGCGTGATCGTTGGGCTGGGTGTGAGCGTCGGCGTGGCGGAAGGAATCATCGTCGGCGTGCTGGTGGGGGTCAGCGTGAGGGTGCGCGTCGGCGTCGCGGTGCGCGCAATTCGCGCGAGTTCAGGACCGGTCACGCCGAGCGCTTCCGCGAGTTGCGCGAGGTGCGCGGCGGACGGATCGTTATTTAACGCGTAATTGCGCGCGAGAATTGCAACGCGGTCGCCGATTTTGGGATCCTTGATTTGGCGCAGACGTTCTGCGGCGCGATCTAGATCACCGTCAACCGCGAACGTGTTCGCAGTCAACACGATCAATTCTTCTTGCGCCTCCGCGCGGAGATCGCTAACGTCTACATTGCTCGCCTGGAGGGGCCACAACGTCAAGCCCAACCATACCCCAAATCCCAAGCCGCCGATCAATCCCAGCATCACGATGGATGCCGCCGCCAACAGCGCAATTCGTGTTTTTTTCAATCCTGCTCCTTGAAGATGCAGATCATCCTTGCGAAGGTTTCCAGTCGCGTTGCCGAAGCATCGCACAAACCCTCGCAAGGATGAGCCGTCACGTTATTTGCGTGACACGGAACGTCGCCAGGTCACGCGGAAGTTGACGTGACGCTTGAGCGGCAGACCCAGCCCGATGACGCGGTCGCACGGCAACCCCTCGATCCATGCCGTGTATGGTCCGGTCTCGCCGTCGTTCGGTGTAAACGATTGCCACAACGGGATCGTCGTTTCGCCGCGATCATTCGTCACTGCGTCGGTTTGATTATCGCTCCATCCTTGCCACACGCGTTGATGGGCGACCGGTTGTTGTAGTTCATCGAGTACTGTGTAGAAAATATGATGACTGTCGCCCGATTCGCCCGGTCCCTCGTACACCGCGCTGACCAATCGCCAATACGTTTCGCCGCGTCGCGTCTCCGCAAGTTCAACCGATACATTCAACGCGTCGAGGCGAAAGTCCCATTCGACATCGAACGGCAATTCGACGCGTTCAATCTCCGGCATCGGCGCGACAATTTCGACCGGCTCGTCGGTTGCTTCGACCGGCAGTGTTTCATCCGGGATTTCTTCGATGAGTGGTGGCGGCTCGGGCACAGACACTTGTGGTCCTATTTGCGATTCAATTGGGGCGAATCCAGGTTCTGCCGCGCGCTGCGGCGGCAATTCAATCGGCGATTCAACCGGCGCGATGCTGGGCTCAACCGCGCGTGGTGGCGGTGGCAACTCGACCGGCGATTCGACCGGCGCGATGCTGGGTTCAGCCGCGTGTGATGGCGGCGGCAACTCGATTGACGATTCAACTACGCGCGGTTTAGGTTCAACGCTTGGCTGGGACGCGCGCGTAGGCGTTGGCGGCAGTGGCACATCGGAGAATAGATTCGCTAACCCAGGGCGTTCGATTCTTTTTTCCGGCGGCGCGGGTGGTTTGCTCGGTTGTACTGCGATGGGCGGTGTGGGTTGCATTCCTGGCAAACGTCGCGCGAGGTTCGGCATCGCTTTGACCGCGTCCACGACCGGCAAACATTCGCCAATCTCGGCTCTGGGTACGGCGATTTTTGGAAAGCCGTCAAAGCCATCGGTGCCGTTTTGAAATGCGTCGCGCCAGTACGCACCGTACCACGCATCTTGCTCGCGTCCAAGCGTACCCACCAGCGCGCACGCGGTCGCGGCGAAATAATAATCCGGCGCTTGGCGTTGCATCCAGTCAAACATCGCGACGGTCAGGTCGCGTTGCAGCGCGGGTGTGACGCGTGGGTAGCGCGGATAATCGCGCCGACCGATCTGATATCCGCCCTCGGTGCTGATGATCGGAATTGAGCGCCCCAGGTATTTCATCGCGAGCGCGTTATAGTACTCGAATTCGCGAAAACACGCGTGCTCTTGCTGAATCGTTTGCGTCGGCGCAAGGCGCGCCGCGCGCAGCGCGTTGATTTCATCGCGCGATTCCGCGCGGTTTTGCGAATTGTTCCACCATGCCCACTCGGTGAACGCGCCATGCTCGTACTGTTCGCGCGTCAACGGCTGACCCAAGTGATTGACCGGGTGTTCCGGAAATTCGAGTGGACGGTTCATCCCCGCATTGTGCAACGCGATCCAACATCCTTCCAAGAGAATCTTTTGCCGACCGAGCGCGGCGAGCGCGCCCATCACATCCAAATTTCCGCCGCCACTGATCGCGGGCAAGCCGGGCAGCCCCCCCGCTTCGAGAATCACGCGCGCATCGAACAACCAGTTCAGCGCGACGAGTTTTGCGGCTTCGAGCGCGTTGGGTGGCATCGCGCTATGTTTCCATTCGATGCTGCGATTCGGTTCGTTGTTCGTTTCAAAATAGCGCACGCCCAGCGCAATGAGTTTGCGAATCGTTTCTTCTTCCGCGCGACCCAGGTGTCCTGGGTTTGGTTCGGGCGAATCGTTGGGGGGAGGGTCGCGGCGTAGAATGCGGACAATCGGAAAAATTCCCGCCGCGAGTAATTTTTCGCAAAAGGGAATACTGCTGCCATGATCGTCCACGACCTTGAACCATTTGATGCCGAGTGCGATGAGTTCGTTAATCCAGAAATCGTATCCCGCTTCACCGCCCGACCAATCGGCGTTCAAACTGCCGTGAAGACCTCGACCGTTGTCACTGGGAGGGCGCGGCATGTCTTTTAGGTCTATCGGCATTCGACTGTCTCCACAATCATTGCAAATAGCGAATTGCGAATCGCGAATTGCAAAAATCGAAAATCAGAAATTAAAAATCCAAAATTCCTAATCGTCCACGCGCCAGTTGCCGAGCGCGCGTTTGTATTCGTCGAGTTGAGCATCCGGAATTCTGATGTACGTGCCGTGCGCTTCGGCGGCGAGGGTGCCATCGGGCAAACGAATTTCGCCGTATCCTTCGATCAAGCGCCCGGTTTTATTTTTGATTTCACCTTTGAGTTTGAGCGGCGCGTCAATCGGCACCGGTTTGCGAAAGCGAACCTCAAGTTTCGCGGTCATGCACCACAAGTCGCTGGCAATCGCGGTGCGCCCGATCAGTTCGTCGAGCATCGCGGTGACGAGTCCGCCGTGCATCACGCCCGGATAACCCTGGTGTTCCGCATGCGGTTCATAGTCGGCATACACGCAGCCGTCCCCATCCGAAAAAAATTGCATTCGCAAGCCGATGGGATTATCGCGTCCGCAAACAAAGCACATGCTACTGTTGGGTTGTTTTTCCATTCGCCGTCTCATCCAACACGCTTGCCAGTTTGTTTTGCAATTCATTCGCGAGTGGCGCGCCGCGCTTGACTTTGCGGAGCGTTTCCTTCAAGTCGTCTGCGCGCACGACGGGCAGTGCCGCGTCGTCAACATCAAGTTTCACCCGCGGATCGCTGAACACGACGTAGCCGTCCACCGGTACGAGCGCGCCATTGGCGACCTGGCTCGTGATGAATTCTTTCATCTTGGTCACGTCGCGATCTAACTCACGAATCGGATCGCCGAGCGCGGCTTGTCCCATCCCGCCGATCAATCGTCCCCAGTGCCACTTGCGATTCCACTTGCCGTTCTGACATGTGATCGCGCCGTCCTGATTTTTAACGAGAAAAACCAGCACGCCGAGCGGCGTAACGAGAACATGCGCCGCGGGAAGCAGGAAATTGTAGAGATGATGTTTGTTGTCGAAACCCTTGAGCGCGCGTTCGAGCGCGTGATCGGCGCGCGGCTCTTTGATCCACGCGTTGCCGAGCGTCGAGCCGACGTACGCGAGCATAAAGCCGACGAGCAGGGTCGCATACGCGAACGCGATATAGTTGGCGTTCGATATATTGACGATGACTAGCGAGCCGAGCAAAATTCCGAGCGAGCCAAACGTCGTGTAGCGCGCGATCTTAACCTGTCGCGCAATCAGTTTTTCGTTCGTCGTTGTTCGCATGATGATTCCTTTTGTTGCTCCTCGTGAGAAACGAAGAGCGGGATTATTTTCCGGTGTAGCGCGCCATCACGAGGCACGCGTTCTGTCCGCCGAGTCCAAACGAATTCGAGATGAGAATGTTCACGTCCGCTTCGCGTGCGACATTCGGCACATAATCGAGATCGCACGCCGGGTCGGGCGTTTCGTAATTCATCGTCGGATGGATGCGCTGATCGCGCAAGGTCATCGCGCAGGCGACGGCTTCGAACGCGCCTGCTGCGCCCATCGAATGTCCGACCATAGATTTTGTCGAACTGATCGGGATTTGGTACGCGCGTTCGCCGAACACGTTTTTGACCGCGAGCGTTTCGCCCGCGTCGTTGAGCGGCGTGGATGTGCCATGCGCGTTGATGTAATCCACCTGGTCAATCGTCACGCTGGCATTTTGCAACGCTTGGCGCATGACCTGGGTCGCGCCGATGGATTGCGGATCGGGCGCGGCAAAGTGGTACGCGTCCGAGTTGCACGCCGAACCCAGGACTTCGGCGTAGATTTTTGCGCCGCGTGCGCGTGCGTGATCCAGGCGTTCGAGGATAAGAACTGCCGCGCCTTCGCCGAGGATGAACCCGTCGCGATCTTTGTCGAACGGGCGACTGGCGTGCGCGGGATCGTCGTTGCGCGTCGAGGTGGCGCGCATGACGCCAAAGCCGGCGAACGCGATACCGGAAATAACCGCTTCCGCGCCGCCGGTGATGACGACATCGGCGGCGCCGTGACGAATCCACTCGGCGGCATCACCGATAGCTTGCGTGCCCGACGCGCACGCGGTCGAGATCGTCGAGTTGGGTCCGCGCGCGCGCACATGATTCGCGATGTAAAACGCCGGCATGTTGGGCAGCAGAAATGAGGAGAGGAGCGGGCTTACTCGGTCGGGACCTTTTTGCAAAAAGACCGCGTGCTCTTGCACACCTTCGACAAAGCCGCCGATGGCGCTGCCCATCAACACGCCGACGCGCGTGCTTTCGTTAAAGTGTGGATTGATCCGCGCATCCTTCACTGCATCCAGCGCTGCGGCAACCGCGAACAAGGTCGCGCGTCCCAGGCGACGCGCTTCTTTCGAATCGTAGTAACGACGCGGATCAAATCCCTTGACCTCTGCCGCGATGCGGGTGCGGTACGGCGCCGGGTCGAACAAGGTGACGGGCGCAATCCCAGATTTTCCGGCGAGCAAGTTCTGCCAAAAATCTTCGGCGCTCAAACCAAGTGGCGTGATCGCGCCCATGCCGGTGATAACGACGCGGGGTGGACGCGCGCGCGCATGCGCCGCAAGTTGCTCCAGCTCTGCTGGGGTGAGCCGTCGGTCGGTGAGCATTTCAATCGGCGGCATCGTCGGCGTTTCAATCAAACCCATTCACTTCTCCGTCGGAATAAATGTATGAAAGTAGTTTACCAATGTCAGAACTAGACCTTCCAGGTTTCCAAAACCTGGAAGGTCTCGATAACCTATTTAGTTCTTGTTGGAAAATGTGAAATAGCGTAGTTTGCCACAGGCCACCGAGGGAGTAAGATTGGTATTGCCGAATACCATCCTAACCCTCGGAGGCCAGCATGATTATAGAACGATACGAACGTCCTGTCGATTTCACCGC
>JACRBM010000029.1 GCA_016219275.1 Chloroflexota bacterium | reverse complement strand
GTGATTCAGCGGCAAAGCCTCGCGCAGAGTGATCGTGACGTTGAGTGTTGCTTCGTAATCGGGAGTTTTGAATTGTCTGGTCATATCCAGATTTTACCACAGAGGGGGCGATTTTACGCCTCTCTCCGACAAACTGCTAGTACGTTCCTGCGACCTTGAATTCTTGGATCGCTTTCTTTAGCGCGGCTTCGGAGTCGGCGTCAATCGTTTTCGCCGAAAGAATTTTTTCGCCGATCTGGGGATGACTCGCGTCCATAAAGCGCAGGAACGCGGTTTCAAACGCGCGCACTTTATCCACTGGCACATCGTCCATAAAACCATTCGTCGCCGCGTAGATCACCATCACTTGCCGATCCAAGCGCATCGGTTCGTACTGCGGTTGCTTGAGCAATTCGGTCAAGCGCGAACCGCGATCCAATTGATCGCGCGTTGCCTTGTCCAAATCGGAACCGAATTGCGCGAACGCGGCAAGATTGCGGTACTGTGCGAGATCGAGTTTCATTTTACCGGCGACCTGGCGCATCGCTTTCGTTTGCGCCTTGCCGCCGACGCGCGACACGGAGATACCGACGTTCAACGCGGGACGAATGCCGGCATAGAACAAATCGCTTTCGAGATAAATCTGTCCGTCGGTGATCGAGATGACGTTCGTCGGGATGTACGCGGACACATCGCCCGCTTGTGTTTCGATGACGGGCAGCGCGGTCAGCGAGCCGCCACCTAGACTCTTGTTCAACTTGGCGGCGCGTTCCAGCAAGCGCGAGTGGAGATAGAAAATATCGCCGGGGTACGCTTCGCGGCCGGGTGGTCGGCGCAGGAGCAAGGAGACTTGGCGGTACGACCACGCGTGTTTCGACAAATCGTCGTAGACGACCAGCGCGTCGCGAATTTCTTTGCCGCCGATGGTCACGCCACTCTCCATCACTTCTTCGCCCATCGCGCAACCGGAGTACGGCGCGAGGTACTGCAACGCGGCGGGATCGGACGCACTCGCGGCGACGACGGTGGTGTACTCCATCGCGCCGAATTTTTCGAGCGTGCCGACGACCTGCGCGATCGTCGAAAGTTTCTGACCGATCGCGACGTAGATGCAAACCATGCCTTGCCCGCGCTGATTGATGATCGCATCCACGGCAAGCGCGGTCTTGCCGGTTTGTCGGTCGCCAATAATCAATTCGCGCTGCCCGCGACCAATCGGAATCATCGCGTCAATCGGCTTGATGCCGGTTTGGACGGGTTGCTCCACCGGTTGGCGTTGAATCACGTTCGGCGCGATGCGTTCGACCGGGCGTAACTTGGACGATTCGATGGGACCTTTGCCATCCACCGGTTGACCGAGCGCATTGACGACGCGTCCGACCAAGCCCTGCCCCACTGGCACGGACGCGATGCGCCCGGTGCCTTTGACGAGGTCGCCTTCCTTAAGCTCGGCATACTCGCCCATGATGACGACGCCGATGGTGTCCTTTTCCAGGTTGAGTGTCAAGCCGAGCACGCCGGTTTTTGGAAACTCGACCAGTTCGCCTGCCATCACGTTACGCAACCCGGTGACGCGCGCGATGCCGTCACCCACTTCGATGATCGTGCCGACATCTACGGCTTGTACCGGCGCTTGGAATGATTCAATTTGCTTTCTGATCTGTGCAGTAATGTCGTCAACCCGAATCGCCATCCGATCCTCCAATAAACAATGACAAATTACCAGACACGAATTACCACTTGCCAATAATTGGTAAATGGTAATTGGTAATTGCTACTTTAGTTTTTCTTTCAGCGCCGCCAGTTTCCCGGCAACGCTCGCGTCAATCACCTTGTCGCCCACGCGCACGATCACGCCGCCGAGAACGTTGGCATCTACACTGTAGTCGAACACCGTCTCTTTGCCGAATTGCACGCGCAGTTTCGTTTCGAGCGTTTGCTTTTCCGCGTCCGTCAGCGCCACCGCGCTCGTGACGTGTGCGATCGCGCTCGCCGGCGTTCGTTGCGCGTACCGTTCAAACTCGGCGACGACTTGCGGAAGCAGGTGCGCCTGGTTTTTGCTCACGAGCAAGGAAACCAGGTTCTGCACTTGCGGCGCGGTATTCGTCGGCAGCGCGGATTTGAGTAGTTCTTGCTTTTGCGAAAACGCGGTTCCCGTATCGTCCAACTTGTCGGTCAAACCAGATTTCGTCAACGCCGCCGAAACGGCTTTGAGCGGCGCGAGCCAGTTGCCAACCGCCTGCTCGAACAGGGCTTGCGCGTATGTCTGGGCTAATCGTTCGTCTGCCACGCGCCCTCCTAGTTCTTGCCCAGCGTGTCTGCCTGCGCGAGGAAATCGCCGATCAACTGGCGGTGTGCCTTTTCGTCAAGCGACTGGTTGATGACTTTTTGCGCCGCGGCGAGCGACAAGCGCACGACTTCTTCGCGCAAATCGGAAAGCATTTGTTTGCGCTCGTACTCGATTTGCTCTTTTGCCTGCTCGATCAATTTGCGCGCGTCTTCGCGGGCTTGCGCGAGAATCACCTCGCGTTCCTTCTCACCTACTTGCGCGGCGGCGGCAGAAGCAGCTTGCGTTTCACGGCGCGTCTCTTCTAACTTGCGGTCGAATTCCTTTTGTTGTTCCGCCGCATCGCGCTTGACCTTTTCGGCGTATTCGAGACTCTCTTGAATTTTTTGCTTGCGCGATTCAAGCATCTTGAGCACGGGCTTGTACGCGAACGCGCCCAAGAGGAAAAAGAGCACGAAAAAGTTGATGACTTGTGCGGCAAGCCATGCAAGATTGATACCTAACTTGTCCAAGGTGGTCCTCCAATTCAAGTTGTCATTTCGAGGAGCGTAGTGTGCGACGAGAAATTTCTAGTTGAAACGGCAAAAGATTTCTCGCCCCGCTCGAAATGACAGTGGGGATCAGATTAGAAAATCTTGAACCCGATCAACAGCGAGACCACCAACGCAAAGATACCGAGCGCTTCGGTCACGGCGATACCGATGAACATGTTGATCTGCACGGTGCCCGCAGCTTCGGGGTTGCGTCCAATCGCGCCCAATGCCGAGTTGACGAGCAAACCCAAGCCGATGCCTGGTCCAATCGTGCCCAAGCCGATCGCGAGCGCGGCGGCAATGAGTCGTAGTCCTGCGTCAGTCATGGAATCCTCCTGAAAATGTGTTTGTGTGGGTCCGATTTAATGATGTGCCTCCGCGCTGTGCGCGGTGGTTGCAATCGTCATGAACACGAGCGTCAAGATGCAGAACACGAACGCCTGCATAAAGCCGACGAACAGTTCCAGTCCGTAGAATGGAAGCGGCAACGCGGAAAAGAGGAATGCCATGATGAGCAAGACCACTTCGCCCGCAAAGATGTTGCCAAAAAGACGAAAGGTGAACGAGAGGATTTTCACCATCTCGCTGATGAATTCGAGCAAGCCCACGAACAGATCAAGGAATCCGAACATCAACAAACCGATGTTGAATTTGCCCTTGAACAACGCGCCAAAGAAATCGCCCAGCTTGGCAAAGGCAAAAAATTTCGTCCAGTATTTGATCGGACCGACGACCTTCATCCCATAAACCTGGGTCGCGATGACCGAGATGAGCGCGAGCGCGAGTGTTGTGTTCATATCGGTCGAAGGCGAGCGCACGAACGGCGCCAGGACTTGTTCTTCTTCTTCCGCCGGTGCCGAAGAATGTTCACCTTCTTTTGCCCCCGCGGCGGCTTTGTGTTCGGGACCGATCGCGTCCGAAAATCCTTTGCCGAGGTCGAACGTCATAATGCCTTTTGGCGCGGGATGTTCTTCACTGACCGGAATATATCCAACCGGACCGAAACCCGGAATCAAGCCGAGCCAGTTCGAAACCAAGACGAAAAGGAAAATCGTCGCGATCCAGGGAAAGAACATGCGTCCGCGTTCACCCGCGACACTCGTCGCGAGACCGTCGAGCATTTCGATAATCAATTCGAGCAGGTTTTGCAAACCACTAGGGATCAGCGACATTTGGCGTGTCGCAAAGTATACAAAGAGGACGATCAGGAGCGTCACAATCCAGGTCGTGAGGAGTGTATTCGAGATTTCGAACTTGAAAGCGCCGAAATTTAGGTTAAAGAGGACTTCGGGCTTGACTGCCACCGAGGCAGTCACCGATTTGCTGTCAAAGGTCGGAAAGATTCCAGCGTAAACGAGGACACTGGGCAGAACAAGTAATACAATAATGATAATGAGAGTAGTACGATTCACTACGGTCCTCCTCGCAATTCGTCACGGGATTGGGTGTCGGCTTTGGAATCTGATTTCGGCGGCGGGGCGAGCCGGTCATTTGATTCTCGCACCACGCGATAAGTAGCTACGGTTCCCACGATAATGCCCGAAATCATCAACGCGAGCGTGGCAAGCGGCGCTGTGCCCATTGTACGATCTACCCAGATGCCGAGCAAGAGCGCGCCAAACGTCGAAACAATGAACAGCGCGCTTAGGCGAAAAAGCAAGTCCAGCGCACGAAACGTGTCGCGCATTTTTTTCAACCCTCGGCTTTACAACGTGCGCCATTATACAACAGAATTTCAAAAAATCAAATTTCCGGTGATTTTTCTCACTTACTTGTCGTGTCCAACTCGATAAATCGTGTCAGTTCTGCGCGACCGACAAAGCCGACGAGTGCGCCACCTTCGATCACCGCGATGTCGTCCGACTCGCTCGCGCTTAACCGCGCGAGCGCCTTGGCGCCGGTCTGTTGCGGATCGAGCACGGCGAGCCGCTCGCGCGGTAGCATCACTTCGCTTACGCGTCTCACGTTCCATTCCGCGCGCGCCAGGCGTTTGATTTGCTCAATCGAAATCACGCCGCGAAATTCTTCACCCGCCATCACCGCGAAAACCTGGTCGCGCACCGGCAACAAGTGTTGTTCGATGAATTCCGTAACCAGAATCTCCGGGGCGACGCGCGGAAAGCCGCGCACCATCAACTGCGCCACTGTTACATTGCGCAACGATTCAATCAGGAGCGTTTGCCGATAACCCTGCCCCGCCGCGTTCCACAAAAAGAAACCGATCAGCGCATACCAAATTCCACTGCCATCCGAAAAAACGAAAAAGAGGATCACGCCGCCGCCCACCATCAAGATCGCGAGCGCCTGTCCCGCGCGCGACGCCCACTTGGTCGCACGCCGCACATCGCGCCACGCGCCCCACAACGCCGCGCGCAACACGCGTCCCCCATCGAGCGGGAAACCGGGCGCGAGGTTGAACAACACGAGCGAGCCGTTCGCCTGTGCGAGAATGCCCGCCGGCAAAATCAGCGGCGCGAGCGAAACGTCGAGCCAGTGCGTACCGTTGATAAACGACAACCACAACCACGCGCCGCCAAATAAAATTGCGAGCACCAAACTCATCAGTGGACCCATCACCGCGATCAGAAACTCGGTCGCAGGGCGCTCGGGCTCATCCGCGATTTGCGCGACACCGCCGAAGATGAACAGCGTGATGCGCGTAACCGGAATGCCGCGCGCGAGCGCCATCCACGAGTGCGCGAGTTCGTGCGCGAGAACCGACGCGAACAACAACAATGTCGTCGCCAAGCCCAACGTAATCGAAAGCCAATCCGCGCGCGGAAAAAACGCGTTCGGACGTAACTCGCGTGGGAATTGCACAAAGCCCAACGCGTACACCATCAAGAGCACGATGAGAAACCAACTCACATCCAAGTTGATATCAATCCCCATGATGCGACCGATTCGCAACGCGCTACGCATAGTTCCGCCTATTCAAAAAAAACGCGGGAGTATCACCCTCCCGCGTTCGCTCATTCGTTTTGCTATCGTCCCGGCAAGTAGGAGAATGGATTACGATGCACTCCGCTCAAGATAACTTCAAAGTGCAAGTGCGGTCCCGTCGAATTGCCGGTGCTGCCGACGCGACCAATCATCGCGCCTTTTTTCACCGAATCGCCGACTTCGACGCTGAACGCGCTCAAGTGCCCATATCGCGTCACGTATCCGTTTCCATGATTGACCAGAATCATAAATCCGTAACCAACCGTGCTCCAGCCCGCGGTCACGACGTAACCGGAATCCGCCGCGTAGATCGGTGTGCCGAGCGGCGCGCCAATATCAATCCCAGGATGGCGCGTCCAAAATTTTTGCGTAATGCGCCCAGACACGGGCCAACCAAAGTGTCCCGTTCCGCGCGCCGCGCTCGCCGGAATCGGACCGCTGTACGCATAGACGACGCGCGGCGTGTACGGTTTGGAACCGCCGGGCACCATCAGGACTTGACCCACCGTCAAACCAAAGTCGGGCGCTTTGAGTTCGTGATTCTCTTTGTTAAATTCGAACGCCGCCATGTTTTGAATCAGCGTGTCCGTCGTCACCTTTTTGGTTTTGAACTTGTCCGCGATTTTTTGCAACGAATCACCGGACTGGACAGTGTACAGCACGCCGGACACGGGTGGAATGTTGATGACTTGACCGACCGATAACATATCCGGGTTATCTTCGAGTTTCGGATTCGCCCACAGAATCGAATCGGCGCTCACTTCGAACTCGTCCGCGATGCCGCTCACATTATCGCCGGACTTGACCGTGTACTTGACGACATCGCGACGTACGCGCTTGGGTACATTCGTAATCGGAATCGGCGAACGAAATACCGAGTCGTCGTCATCTAGAATCGGATCCGGCACGATTGCCAAATCTGCGCCCAGCGCCACGTCATTGTTTTTTTCGATCTTCCCGCCGACATTCAATTGCACGCCACTCGCGGCAATCGTCAACGCGACGACGAGCAACAAGCCGACGTGCGATGCGACGCGCGTAAGCAACGGCATGTCTTCGACAATCTCGCGGACAAAATCGCGCGTTTGCATCCAGATGGGCGCGAGCCAAATTTTCAGGCGCGCGCTCAACGAAAGACGATACTCCGGCATTTACAGCGCGTCCTTGTTCAGCGTCATCAGGAATTCCTTGTTGGTGCGCGTCTTCATGATGCGTCCGATCACCGGTTCGATGGCGTCCGCGCCGCCGCCCATCATGTCCATCATCCGGCGCAACGTCCACACGCGCGCCAGCGTTTCATCTTCGATCAACAATTCCTCGCGCCGCGTGCTCGATCGCTCCGCGTCAATCGCCGGGAAGATGCGGCGTTCGGATAACTTGCGGTTCAAATGTACTTCGCTGTTGCCCGTGCCTTTGAATTCTTCGTAAATCAAATCGTCCATGCGACTGCCGGTATCAATCAAGCAGGTTGCGATAATCGTCAACGAGCCGCCCTCTTCCAGTTTGCGCGCCGCGCCGAAAAAGCGTTTCGGCGGATAGAGCGCGGCGGGATCGAAACCGCCGGTCAAGGTGCGTCCGCTCGGCGGCACGACGAGGTTGTACGCGCGCGCAAGCCGCGTGATCGAATCGAGCATCACGACGACATCCTTGCCGCCTTCGGTCAAACGTTTCGCGCGCTCGAGCGCCATCTCCGCGACGCGCGTTTGATTTTCGACCACGTCGTCGAACGTGGACGAGAAGACTTCCGCTTCGACCGAACGATCCATATCGGTCACTTCTTCCGGGCGCTCGCCGATCAACACAACCATCAAGTGCGCGTCCGGATAATTTTCGCTAATGCCGTTCGCGATCTGTTTCAGAATCGTCGTCTTGCCGGCTTTGGGCGGCGAGACGATCAACCCGCGTTGCCCGCGTCCAATCGGCGCGAGCATATCGAGCAGGCGCGTCGCGAGAATGTTGGGCTTGGTTTCGAGTTTGTACTGCTGGTTCGGGAAGATCGGGGTGAGTTTATCGAAATCGGGGCGGGCTTTGGCGGCTTCAGGATCAAGACCGTTCACGGCTTCGACGCGCAAAAGTCCAAAATACTTTTCCGTGTCTTTGGGTGGTCGCACTTGCCCGATGACCATGTCGCCGGTGCGCAATCCAAAACGACGGATTTGCGATTGGGAGACGTACACATCTTCGGGACCGGGAAGCAAGTGATCGGAGCGCAAAAAGCCGATGCCATCTTCCACGATCTGTAAAACACCGCCACCGAAAATCAATCCTTCGCGTTCGGCTTTCGCGCGCAAGAGGCGAAAGATGAGATCCGTCTTTTTGTAGCGCGAATAGCCGCTGATGCCTTGCTCTTTGGCAATCTCGCGCAGTTCGGCGAGTGTTTTGGGTTCGAGCGCTGAATAGTCGAGGGTTTCTGCCACGTGAGACTCCGTGAGGAAAAGAAAAATCAGCCGACCAGGTAATCGGTCAACCGAACGAATGAACAAATATCCTTGAACCCGCTACGCGGGTACATTGCATGCATACGAATAGTTGGGAAAAACAAATCGTCCAAAATGAGGTGAAATGTTGAGAGGCGGTGCCGTTGGAGATGCTCTCTGAACTGGGCAAATTATAACATCTTTCAAAACGGGCGTCAAATCGAATTGCGCGCATTCTTTGACGCTCTCCGCTCGGGGTGCTATAATCGCGTTGTCAGGATTATGTCTCCAGAAAACAAACCAAAAAAACTCGCTAGCATTCAAGCCCTACGCGCTATCGCGATCCTCCTCGTCATGTTATTCCACTTGAGCATCATTGACCTCAAGTACGGCGGTGGAATCGCGCTTCCGCCGCGCCCTGAGTTCGGGTACGGCGGGTTGGACCTATTTATCGTCATCAGTGGCTTCATCACGGTCACGGTCACGCGCAAGAAATTTCGTTCTCTAAACGTTGTTCTGAATTTTCTCTACGACCGCGCCACACGCGTCTATCCGACTTATTGGTTTTTCACATTGCTCGTGCTCGGCGTCTATATCTACAACCCCAGTCTGGTCAATGCCGCCCAGAGTAATCAGATTGATATCGTCGCATCATTTCTCCTCTTACCCGACAACCTACTGCCTCTCGTCAATGTTGGGTGGTCGCTCGTCAACCAAATTTATTTTTATCTTGTCTTTGCCGTCCTGTTGCTCGTCCTCGCCGAAGAACACTTGCCCTGGGCATTATTGGTTTGGGTTTTTCTAACGGCTATCGGCGAGCTGGTCGGACGGATCACCAATCTCGAACAAGACGCGACCTTTGCGCTTGTTACTCACCCGCTGAATTATGAATTTGTTCTCGGCGGTTTCGCCGCGATTCTTTTCTATTCCAAGCCGGGGCGCTTTGGAAGGATTGCTCTCGTGATCGGCGTCGTCCTCTATGCCGTGTCTGTAATCAGCATGACCGTTTTTTCACTTCCTGCAGGATGGTTTGTATGGGTGCGTGCGCCCGCGTATGGATTGCCTGCCGCGTTCGTCGCTTACGGCTGTGTGAATTTAGAATTCAAAAAAAATATTTCGATTCCGCATTGGGCAAGTCACCTGGGGGATGCTTCCTACGCGCTCTATCTTTCACATGTACCAACGATGACGCTGCTTGGACACATTTGGGCGTATTTCTTCGCTCCGAACCCACTTGCAAATGTGTTGATTCTATCCGGTATTTTATGCGCTACAACCATGGTCGGTGGGTTGAGTTATCGGTTGATTGAACGACCCTTGATCGAAAAAACCAGACGGTTCAAACGCAGACTCCGTTTGGCTTCTGCATAGAGTCAGCGCGCGAATCTGATCTACGGTAGACAATCCAATTCGTCTAACCGCCTCAACGCGAGCGCGACAATCGCCACCCATGCCAGTTCTTTGAATTCGCCGGCAGCAAGCGCCTCTTCGACTTGAGCGCGGGTGAGCCAAACCACGGCTTGCTCTTCGAGATCATCGGCGTGCCGGTCTTGGATTTGTTGCACACCCAAAGCGAGAAAAAAGTTAGCTGTGCCGCAACCACGATTGGCATCCACCGGATACGCGCCCAACGAAATCCACGTGCGCGCGACGAAGCCGGTCTCCTCAAGCAATTCGCGTTGCGCGCCAACCAGCGGATCCTCGCCGGGTTCAAGATAGCCACCTGCCGGCGCAAGCGTCAGTCCCTCAATCGCATATTTGCATTGGCGAAAAAAGATAAACTGGCTTCGATCATCACTCGCCACGATGCAAGCGTAATCCGGCAAAATGACGCGCGACCAATTCTCAATCACGCGTCCGTCCGGCAATTCGACGGTGTGATCTTCGACCGTGAGAAATTTGCTGTGGTTCAAAATTGTGCGGCGCGCAAGTGTTTTCCAAGGTTGCATTTTAATATTGGCGGGGCGACCGGCTGGGTCGCCCCTTCTCATTTCAAAATATAGTACGTTCCCTTTTTGTCGCCCATTTTAAGCAAGAGACCTTCTTCAACCAAGTCGGCGAGATCGCGCCGAATCGTTTCCTCGCTCACATCGGAAAACATTTCGCGATAATCGCGATTCGTGATGCGCTGATTCTTGACGAGAAAATCGAGCGCGGCGCGTTGGCGTTCGTTCAAATCGAGATTCCGCCACCGGCTCGCATCGTTCTGATCGCCAACAAGTTTCTCGCCTGGTCCACGCAAAGTTACTTGAAAACCATTCGCAGTTTCCGCAAAGCGCGGCGCGGGCAAGTTCCACTCGCGCATGATCCGAATCATCCGGTCAATGCCGTACCCCAATCGTTCGATGAAACCCAGGTCAGCCAGCACTTGGGCGATCACTTCGTTGCGCGAAAAACGCTCATCCACCAAATTGTCGAGCGTGACGTGTCCGGGCAAACGTCCTGGGCTGTACACTTCGACGCGGTCACTGAACATCATCACGCGAATCTCGTCGCCGCGAATCGCGTAATCGCGATGCGCGACCGCGTTGACGATGGCTTCGCGCACAGCCGGCATCGGATACTCGGTGCGATCCGCGCGCTGCAACGCATCAATGCGCGCGCCCTTCCGCATATTCGCGACGAGCCACGCCTCGGCGCGACGCACCTGGTCGGCGAGTGAACCGCGCACGACCTCGCGTAAAAACTCGTCGGTCATTTGTTTGCCAGTGTAACGCGCGAGCAAAATCTCCGCGCTCGGGAACATCCGTTGCGGTTCCTTGCCAAAGAGCAAATACCCGGAGGTGGTCGGTCGCCACACACTGCCGTCTTTGACGAGACAACCGCGCCGATTGAGCAAATCAATGACCGCGTCGCGTTTCGCCGGCGCATCGCCCAGAAACATCGCGGCGTACTTTTGCACCGCGATTTGATCGAGGTCGTCGAACGTCGCGTTCGGCGCGGGGAGCTGCTCAAAGTTCGCTTCGCCGCGTTCGCGCAACAGTTGGCGCAGTTGGCGCGGTCCCAGTGGATTGTTCTTTTTGCCGCTCCGCGCGAGATACTTGCCGCGCAGACTGTACGCGTGCGGCAAGCCACTCGGCACGTGAATCGCGAGGATCGTTTTTTCTTCGAGCGTGGCGATTTCAGGACGCGGCAAAATGAGAGGAGGTTCGCAACGCAACCCCGCGGCAAGCGCCTTGTCCATCGCGGCGTCCACAGAGCGCACGCCACGCGCCGCGTTGGTGTGCGCGTCAATGCCTAAAAGAATGATCCCGCCATCACCATTCGCGAACGCGGCGAGCGTTTCGGCGAGGCGGTTGAGCGCAACCGCCTCGACTTCAAACGCAAGCGTTTCGCTCTGCCCTTGACGGTAGAGCATGGAGATTTCTTCCGGGGTCATGGTCCAATTTACGGAAGGAGATACCAAAGAATCCAGACGAGCGCGCCACCCGCCGGCGGTGTCCCGCGCGGCGTGCGTGTGGGTGTGGGTGATGCGCCGCGCAAGATCGGCGCAACGAGAGGATCAATCGCAAAACTCGCGAGAATACCGCAGGAGAACGCGCAACACGCAACAATCAACACGACCGCGCCAATGATGACATAGCGCATCGTCGGCGATTGTCCGTTCATCGGTTCTTGCGCGTTCGGCGCGTACGGTGACATTTGTTGCGGGTACGCGTACGGCGATGTTTGTCCTTCGCCGACGGTCGGCGTAATTCGCGGAGCGGGAACCACCGGAACCGCGCGCATGTCGTTACCGCAACTACCGCAAAAAACCTGGGTGTCGGCGACGGTGGCGTCACATCGTGGACAACGTTTCAAGGGAGACTCCTTTTGGTTCTATTTTACAGTCGCACGGAAGAAATCAACGGTTAGTTTCAGCCCCAACTCTAAATCCACTTCGGGCTTCCAACCCAGTTCGCGTTCCGCTTTCGAGCAATCAAAGTACGTCAAATAAATATCGCCGGGACGTTTCGGCGCGCGCACGATGGACGATTCTTTGCCGATGTGGTGCGCCAAGCCGCGATACAATGCGTTGACCGATGTGCCCATCCCGGTCGCGATGCAAAACGCTTGCCCCGAGCCGCGCGCGAGAGCGAGCAAATTCGCGCGCGCGACATCGCGCGCGTACACGTAATCCTTTTGCTGTTCGCCGTCCCAGTCAATTCGCACGGGTTCGCCCAGGATGAGCAAGCGCGCAAAAATCGCGATGACGCCGGCTTCGCCGGTCGGGTCTTGGCGGGGACCGTACACGTTGCCGTAGCGCAACGCGGTGAAATCGAGTCCGTACATATCTTTCCAGAATCCTAGATAGTACTCGCTCGCCATTTTCGTGATACCATACGGCGATTCGGGATGCTGCGGCGTTTCTTCGCGCACCGGCATTTTCTCGACGGTGCCGTACGTCGCGCCAGACGAGGAGAATACAACTTTGCGCGCGCCAAACTTGGTCGCGCATTGCAAGAGGTTGATCAGACCCAGGACGTTGACTTGCGCGTCGTACGCCGGGTCGTCCGTCGAAATTTTCACGCTGTGCTGCGCGGCGAGGTGGCAAATCGCTTCGGGGCGTTCTTTCTCAAACACTTGGGCGAGCGCCGCATCACGCACATCCATTTTGTAAAACGTCGCGCGCGGATTGAGGTTATCGGTCCGCCCGCCGCCATGTTCCCACAGACTATCCACAATCGCGACCTGATGTCCTGCTTCGATCAACACGTCTACCACATGCGAGCCGATAAAGCCCGCGCCACCGGTCACCAAGACTTTCACTGTGAGGGTCTCCTTTTGAGTCGTACGGTTTTTACTCAATCAACGATTTGATCGTGACCAGGAAATCTTCAGCGACGCGGATCGCCTGTTCACATTGTGGCTGAGACACATGCACCACGCCGCCATAGTCACCAACACTACGCAATTCGAATAACCAATTCAAGTTCTTGCCTTGCTCTTTCGTCAGATTGCCGGTTTTGACAAATCGCTGGTGTATGGAAGCAACCACTCCACTGTGTTTGCCAAACTCCAAGCCCGCGATTAGCAAAATCGCCGTCGCCGCATAAAACGCGGAATAGTACGCGCGCGACGCGGCAAAATCATGGTATCCCTTTTCAAGCAGATCGCGCGCTGCGCCAAGTGATTGTTCGGCGCGCTCGAGATTTGCTGCGACTTCGCGCGCGCGATCCTCGCTCATACAGCGACACCCTCGCGCTTGGCATTACGATAAAGTTGAAGCGCGCCGTTCTCGAACTCATCTACCGGCGCCGGCTTGGCAGAAATGAGTTGTTCCGATTCCAATTGAATTGGATAAAGCAAATCTACAATCCGCCTCAGCTCGAGAAAGAAATCAAAGGGCTGGCTCAACAGAACGAGCAAATCTATATCGCTGGTCGGGTCAGCTTGCCTGCGCGCAACCGAACCATAAAGCACCAGACCCTTGAACTGCGTACCGTAGTAGTTTGCAAGCGCGATCCGACACTCGCGCAAAACTTGAGCCATTGTCGCCATCGCATCACCGTACAGTTCCGTCCGTCAACTCTCCCACAATCTCTGCCGCGCTCCGCACCAGCTTGGGACAAACATTTGCAAACAGTTGCGCGTCGCGCGCGCGTTGCAATTCGGCGGGTACGCTGATGTCACAGTCAAGCAATTCGCGGCATGTGATCGTACTGTGGCGCGCCTGGAAGCGGACAATGAATTCACGCACCAAGGCGTACGTGCGATCTTTCGCCTCCTGGTCTTGCGCGGCGACATTGCCGGTCGTGAGACCGATCACCAGCAACGCGCCGGATACGGCGCCGCACATTTCGCCGCGCCGCGCGATGCCCCCGCCGAACGGCGCGGCAAGTTTCAGCGCGAGGTCGGTCGGCAAATCCAGGTCAGACGCAAACGCCGATAGAACGGCTTGCGAACAAGCAAAACCATCTTGAAATGCGCTCACGGCGCGATCAGTTGGATTGGTCATTGAATTCACTCTCATGCTTGAATTGGGCGCGCCCGCGCCGTCCATAACGCGCACGCCGCCGACTGAGGCACTATGATCGCGACAAAATAATTATTGGGATACAGATAATCTTCACCGGACTCGTCAATCACCCGGATCAGATCGTCCTTGGCGGCAACCGCGTCAGCAAGAACCCGATAAACTTTGCCAAGTTCCAAATCCTCGCATCCTTTGTTGCGGATGCAAATTACGTAGCGTCGAAAAGTTTGTTGCTTCATGGTTCTCAATTCCAGTAACGTTTGATCTTGACGCGCTTCTTTCCGATTCCATGCGCCTCGTACCAATGAAACTCTACATGGCGGACACGACCATTTGCAAGGCGAACCGTCGCATTTCCTTTCAATTTGCGCTAACGTGCTTTGCCGAACTTTTTTCGTAAACGCGCGATTTCTCTAATACTCAAACCAGCGGCGATGATCTCAACGTCGGTGATTTCGCCGAGGATTTCAAAGTACATTACTTGACTCCGCGTCCGATGCCAGGTGTTATATCAATCCTCCGTACGCCGCGCACGCGCGACAATGCAATCGGCAGAACCTGATCCATGCGCTCGACGTAGACAAAATTCATTTCGCGCTCGACTTTTTTCGGCAAGTCCACCATGTCTTTTTTATTTTTCTTTGGAATCAGCATCGTCTTCAAACCCGCGCGATGCGCGGCGAGCACCTTATCGCGCAAACCACCGATGGGTAACACACGTCCGCGCAACGTAATCTCGCCAGTCATCGCAACCTCGCGATGAACGGGACGACGCGAGAGCGCGCTGATAAGCGCGGTCGCAATCGTGATCCCCGCCGAGGGACCATCCTTGGGCACCGCGCCTTCGGGCACGTGAATGTGAATATCGAGTTTGTCGAAATTCGCTTTCAGACCCAGTTTTTGCGCGTTCGTGCGCGCGTACGACAGCGCGGCTTGCGCGGATTCTTGCATCACGTCGCCCAACTGACCGGTGAGCATCAAGCCGCCCTTGCCGCGCATCAACGTCACTTCGACCGCCATCGTGTCGCCGCCGGCTTCGGAGACTGCCACGCCGGTCGCCACGCCGATTTCGTCGCGCTCTTCCGCAACGCCGTACGTGAATTTCGTCGGACCCAGGAATTTGTAGAGCGACTCGCGCGTGATCTGCGCGGGCGCGCGTTTGTTCTCCGCAATCGTACGCGCGACCTTGCGGCAAATGTTCGCGATCTCGCGTTCGAGATTGCGGACACCGGCTTCGTACGTGTATTCGCGAATCAAGCCGCGAATTGCCTCGTCGGCAAAGTGTGGCGCTTCCGTCAAACCGTGCTCTTCCTTTTGGCGCGGAATCAAAAAATGTTTCGCGATCGCGACCTTTTCTTCTTCGATGTAACCGGGGAACTCGATCACTTCCATGCGGTCGCGTAACGCCGGCGGAATCGGTTCGAGAATGTTCGCCGTCGTGATGAACATCACCTTCGACAAATCGTAGGACACATCGAGATAGTGGTCGCTGAACGCATGATTCTGTTCGGGGTCGAGCACTTCGAGGAGCGCCGCGCTCGGATCACCGCGAAAATCCGCGCCAATCTTGTCAATCTCGTCGAGCATAAAGACCGGGTTGACGGTGCCGGCGCGTTTCATCGTTTGCACGATGCGACCGGGGAGCGCGCCGATGTACGTTCGGCGATGACCGCGAATTTCCGCTTCGTCGTGCACGCCGCCGAGCGACACGCGCACGAACGCGCGTCCCAGCGATTGTGCGATCGAGCGTCCCATCGAAGTCTTGCCGGTGCCCGGCGGTCCGACGAAACACAAAATCGGCGAGCGCATTTTTTCCGCGGCGAGTTTACGCACCGCCATGTATTCGAGGATGCGTTCTTTCGCTTTCTTCAAACCATAGTGTTGCTCGTCGAGCAGTTTCGCCGCCGCGGTGATATCGAGATTGTCGGTCGTCGCTTTCGTCCACGGCAACGTGACGAGCCAATCCACATACGTGCGAATGATACCGGTTTCCGGCGCGGCGTTCGGCATCTGCGCCAACCGATTGATTTCGTGCTCTGCCTTGTCGAGCACCTCTTTTGGCATTCCCGCTTTGGCGATCTTTTCGCGCAACTCGGCGACCTCGCGCGCTTGCGGGTCCATCTCGCCGAGTTCAGTTTGAATCACGCGGATTTGCTCGCGCAGATAAAACTCGCGCTGCGTCTTGTCCACTTCTTCCTGCACGCGCGAGTGAATCTTGTTCTGCAATTCGAGTACGTCCAATTCTTTGGCAAGCAGAACCGATACTTTTTGCAATCGCGTGACGGGGTCGAACGTTTCGAGCAATTCCTGTCGCTTGGCAAGGTCCGCGTTCAACGTGAACGCGACGAGATCGGCGAGCCAGCCGGGGGTGTCCGCGTTCATCGCCGCGATGTACGCGTCGTCCGGCAAACCATGACTGAGTTGAACGACCTTTTCGAACAGCGCGAGCACTGCGCGCATCAACGCTTCGGTCGGCAAATCTTTTTGCGAGACTTCGGGAATCGGCGCGACGAGCGCGCAGACGTACGGATCGGTCTGCGTGATTTCGAGCAACCGAATGCGCCCCTCGCCTTGCGCGATGACGCTCGCATTGCCGTCCGGCAATCGCAACACGCGTCCGATCGTCGTGTGCGTGCCCGTGAGATGCAAGTCGTCAATACCGGGTTCCGTCGTTTCGGGATCGCGCTGGAGAAACAAACCGATCGGTTTGTTGTCGGCAGACGCGGCTTCGACCGCGCGAATCGAACGTTCACGCGCGACGGTCAGCGGCGAAACCATGAGCGGAAAAATCACCGCATCACGAATCGGCACGAGCGCCATCTCGATGATGGAGGATGGCTCTGGAATAATCGTTTGTTTTTGGATACGCTTTCTGGGCATTATGCAACCTCAATTTGCGGCAGGATAATACCACACCGCAAGAGGAGTGTCAAAAGAATCATACGTCATCACTTTCGACGGGTGTGCCGCGCGCGGCGAACCATGCCGCGCGAACTTCGGCGACGACAAAGAGCGAACCGGTCGCGCAGACCACATCGCCGGGGCGCGCCTGTTCCTGCGCGAGTTGCAGCGCGGTGATCGGATCCGGCGCGAGCATCGCCCTCACGCCGGACTGCGCGCACAGTTGCGCGATTTGTCCTGGGTCTGCCGCGCGCGCGCTGTGCGACCGCGTGATCGTGAACGACGCGGCGTGCGGCAATAATTCCGTTAACATGCCCGCGATGTCCTTGTCGTTCGACGAACCGAAAACGAAATGCAAGCCGGCGCGCGGAAAAAAATCGCGGAGCGTTGCAACGAGTTGATGCGCGGAATCCGCGTTGTGCGCGCCGTCCAGGATCACGCACGGATCGCGAGAGAGAATCTCAAAGCGTCCTTGCCACTGGACGTTGGCGAACCCTTCGCGTATCGCGTCATCACTAATCGCGATGCCTTGCTCGCGCAACATCGCGATCGCAGCGAGCACCGTGGTCGCGTTCGCGATTTGATGCCTGCCGAGCAAACGCAAGTCGAGCGCATCGGCTTGCTCCACGCGCGACCAGACTATGCGTTGTCCGTCAAGCGTCTGCGAATCCGCGGCAATGCGATGCGTCATGTTTGCCGCGCGGAACAAGTTGTCTTGGGTAACTTGTACGTACAGCGCGCCGCGTTCGTGCGCGGTCGCCTCGATCACTAGGCGCGCCTCCTCGTTCTGTGCGGCGGACACGACGGGGATGCCGGGTTTGATGATGCCGGCTTTTTCGCGCGCGATCTTTGTGAGCGTATCACCCAGGATCGCGGTGTGATCGTACGAAATCGAAGTGATGACCGCGACGCGCGGCGTGACGACATTCGTCGCGTCGAGGCGACCGCCCAGCCCAACTTCGATCACGGCGAAATCAACCGCGTGCGTCGCAAAGTGATCGAACGCGAGCGCGGTGATGATTTCAAAAGTCGTGATGTTCGGAAACTCGGCGACAATTGGCTTGAGCTTGGCGACGCCGGCGACGACCTCGTCACGCGAAATCATTTTGCCGGCGACTTGGATGCGCTCGCAAAACGTGTGGAGGTGCGGCGAGGTGTACAAGCCAGTGCGATACCCCGCCGCGCGCAAAATGCTCTCCGTCATCGCGGCGGTCGAGCCCTTCCCTTTCGTGCCGGCAATATGCACGGATTGAAAGCGGTGGTGTGGATTGCCCAGGGCAGCAAGCAGATGCGGCATTCGCTCCAACTTTAGATTCTTGGGAACCGCCGCGGTGGCTGGGATGATTTCGTACGTGGCAAAGGAATAGATGTACTGGAGAGCGTCCTGAAAAGTCATGTGGTCTATTACTCGCGCGATCTACTCATCGTCAAGTCATGTGGGGTTGGAGGCGATGGTCAATTCGTCCGCGCGCTGACCGCATAACCGCGCAACCACACAACCGTCAGACTAGAGCCGATTCTATCCGATTTGCGCGCAAAACGCAAAGAATGGGGGGTACGAACATCTTGCAGTTTTGCGTTGGACGTGATATATTAAAAAGAGATAAATCTTGTTTAGCTTTGTCCCGCGGGTGTACGACATAGAACGACTGTTTGATTCGATGACTGATGGACCAGTAGCCAAAGGAGACACTGGATGATCGGTACGTACCTGCGCGACGGAAACGTATTGAATCGTTTTAGAATACCCAGACCTGACGCGTGGGTTGCGTTGGGGTGGGTGTTTTTAGTTTGCGACTTTACTGCGCTGATACACGGAAGGGTCTAGATGTCAAACCGTGAGAAGATGATATTCCGAATTGGGAGGTTCCTTGCAAGCGTCGCACTTGGCTTTTGGTTGTTGCCTCTCTTGTGGTTCGCGGCTTGGTATGTTAGGAATATCCCGGATAAGACAAAGAAACTTCCCTTCGCGTCTTGGTTGCAGGGCAATCAATCAATTTTTTTCGATTGGTTGAGCGGACTATTGCAGACTTGGTTCACGCGCTCTGTTTTGTACAGTGGAATGTTCGCTGTTCCTTTTTTGGTTGCTTGTTTTCTTGACGCCCAGACAATTCGCGCACTAACTTTCATCTACGATAATCCAGTCAAGATAGTGCTAATCCTGTACGTGGGCATCGTTCTATGCACGGGCTATTTTGGATTTTCTTCCGCAAAGCTGTGGAACTGGGATGTCCTCATCTGGCGAGCCGAACCAGCGGCGCGGTTACTAGCCGGAGCCGATTTTGACAAGTACACAGAAGAACAAAAAGAGCAACTCTACCGGCATATCGCGGATGTTCAAGCAGGAATTAACAAAGGTACCTGGGTGGTAACCGAAGGAAAGATTGAGCTCAAAAACGTTCCTGCCGGATCGTTCGCCAAGTTTGGGGGACCCGGTGTGTTAATTGTCCAGGAAGGACATGTCGTGATTACGGAACGAAGTGGGCGCATTTCACAAATTCTTCCTGCCGGCTATCATCAGCTTAAGCCGTATGAGCGACCTCAGATGGTCGTATACCTGCCAACACGCGCCGAGCGTGTACCAGTCGCGGATGCGCTCACACAGGATAGGATGGTTATCACCAAACTCGAATTGTTAGTATTCCATCGCGCGGATCGAGGTGAGAAGAATGGCACAAGTGGTCAATACAAATATGATTCAGCGATCATCCTTGAAAAAATCTGGAGTCCCAAGGGAGGAGATTGGCGAGACGCCGTCCGGTCTATATCCGAGTCTGCGGCACGCGACATAATCGCGCAGTACAAGTTTCAAGACATCGTGGCAATCTCGGGCGTTGCGCGCCGCGATTTTTTGAGCGCCCTTGTAGAAAGAATCAACAGAATCACCAAGAGTTTTCTGGGTGTTGACGTCATTGCCGCCGACCTGGGCGCGATCACAATTTCTGCTGAAGCAAAGAAAACATTGGAAGAAAATGGGTTGGTGGAAGTTCAGAGTCAAACCAAAGTGAAACAGGCAGAAGCGGAAAAGAAGGCAAAGATCGAAATCGGTGAGGGGGAACGCGAGTACCTTCGCCGAGAGGGCGAAGGAAAAGCAATGGCAGCTCGAGAAGAGGGTCTTGCCAAAGCGGAGGGAGAGTCCGAAAAAATCCGTCAGTTCTTACTGACATTGGCGCAGTTGCCCATTGATGAGGAACGCAAAGCCGAACTGGTCAAGACGCTGCTCCAAGGTGAACAGTATCGTGACGCGATGCGGATGTGGTCCAGCATGGGACGCTCTGCACGGGGGTTCAGCCCACAAGCACCTAGCGATGGTCGTTGCGAAAATGTAACTCGCTCAGAGACTACTTGATTGAATGACGATGCATTCCAATAATCTGGAGGCGAAATGAAAGCAGATAAAGAGTGTATCAATTCCGTTGAGTGCATTATTGATGTACTGACGCGACGAAAAAACGAATTGACCGGTACGGCATGGACAATACTATTGTCGGTCGGACAGGATCTTTGCGACAAACCACCCGAAGCAAAGCTCAAAGCGCGGCAAAGTTTCGAGCAAGCCGGTGAACTCGCAGACGGACTCATTGAGGCAAACGACAAGGATGGTAAGCGCATCAAGGCATCGGCGGAGACATGTATCGGGGCAATATCCCTGTGCCAAAATAAACCCGCGGTAGCCATTGGTCGCTTCATGCAAGGTCAAGCGTTATTTGAAATAGATGGAGACCAGTACGGCGAGGCGGTTGCGCTTTTTGGTTTGGCGCAATCGTATAAAGCCCAGGGTAAATGGGATAAAGTTTTCCAAACCTATGAAAAGTGCCAACGCGTGCTATCGCGTGTGAATAGTGACCCAGCCACAGTATATCTGCGTCAACTGGTAAAGGAACGGTACATTGAGGCGATCAGTGAGGAAAGAAAAAAAACGCAAGCCACTACGTCAACGGTTATTGTGGGGACAAAAAGTTTCTCGATTGGTATTCTCCCGGTTTTCAGCCAAATACCTGCTGGCGACCCGCGCTCGATCCCTGAGACTGAAACCGGCTATATTGAGACTGACCGATTTATTGTTAATGGTAAGACATATTATGTTGCCGAAAGCCGGAGTACTCGATTCCGTCTTGACTTTTCGGTCCAATGGACATACATTGCATCTCGCGTTCAGGGCGATAGTATGAACAAGGCAGGAATTGATGATGAGGACTATGTTATCCTGAGAATTCCTGCAACAGCAGGTTTGCCTATTATCCCTGAGAACGGTGACATTGTTGCAGTAGCGCTTCCAGAAGATGACGGAGTAACCCTCAAGCGATACCGCCGCCGCGGTGATCAAGTCATCTTTGAACCAGACAGCACCAACCCCAACCATCAGTCCTATCCATTCAAGTCGTCCAAAGAATCCGAAATTCCGGCAAAGATTATTGGAATCCATGTCGCAACTTTGAAACCTCTATGACCACAACTCTCGCCCTCGAATCCACCGTCATCGCACACGGCTTGCCATACCCACAAAA
This sequence comes from Chloroflexota bacterium, assembly GCA_016219275.1. Classification (NCBI taxonomy): domain Bacteria; kingdom Bacillati; phylum Chloroflexota; species Chloroflexota bacterium. The sequence continues at coordinate 4,325 of JACRBM010000029.1, read as the reverse complement.
CCTAGAGACCGCGCGCGCGCTCGAACACGTTGCGCGCGACCACGGCGTGGAACCGCGCACGATTGCAATTCTCGACGGTGAAATAAAAATCGGCTTGAGCGACGATGAACTGATCCAACTCGCGCAAGCCAAGAACGTCGCCAAAGTCTCGCGCCGCGACATCGCGCAAGTCATCGCGTTGAAGCAGACCGGCGCGACGACCGTCAGCGCGACGATGTGGCTCGCGCATCGCGCCGGTATTCGCGTATTCGCCACCGGCGGCATCGGCGGTGTGCATCGCGCAGTCAGCGGTGCGACAACCTCAGATGTGTCTGCCGACCTACCGGAACTCGCACAGACGCCGGTCGCGGTCGTGTGCGCGGGCGCAAAAGCAATTCTCGATTTGCCCGCGACAATCGAGTGGCTTGAAACGCACAGCGTCCCCGTCCTGGGTTGGCAGACCGACGAGTTCCCGGCGTTCTACTCGCGTTCATCCGGGTTACCTGTGCAAACGCGTGTGGACACTGCCGAACAAGCCGCGCGTCTCACCCAGACACACTGGGAACTGGGAATGCCGAGCGGCGTCCTCATCACCGCGCCGATTCCGCGTGAGTACGAAACACCGCGCGAGGTCATTGAGCCGTTCATCGCGCGCGCGTTGCGCGAAGCAGACGAGCAACGCATCACCGGCAACGCGGTCACGCCGTTTCTGCTCAAACGTCTCGCGGAACTCACAAGCGGCGAGAGCGTGCAAACGAATATCGCGCTGCTAAAGAACAACGTCGCCGTCGCGGCGGAGATCGCAAAAGCATTGGCACTCCTCGACACGCCACGTATGTAACGCATGTCTCCGAACAAAACGAAACGCCAGCAGGATTCTGCTGGCGTTTTTTGATTACTCGGATGTCACAGGCACAGGTGGTGCTTCCATCATTACACTAGATTCGGCGGGCGCGCCCTCTTTGCGGAGAAAGACGATGCCCTCTTTTTCACTCGCGTCCACAATCACGATATCGCCGCTCTGAAATTCCTTTGCGAGCAACTTGCGCGATAACGGCGATTCGACCTTGCGTTGGAGCAGACGCCGCAACGGTCGCGCGCCGAACTGCGGGTCGTACCCTTCCTTGGCAAACCACTCGCGCGCGGCATCGGTCATTTCGATCGCGATGCCGTGCTCCTTCAATCGCTCGGCAACTTCGTGCATCTGCAAATCCACGATCAGTTTGATTTGATCGCGCGTCAAAACGTGGAACAGAATCACTTCGTCAATGCGATTGAGAAACTCGGGGCGGAACGTGCGCTTGAGCGATTCTTCAACCTCGGAATAATCCTTCTCCAGTTGCGGGTCTTTATCCTCCTTGCCGCCTGTGTGGAATCCCAACGCGCCGCCGCGTTGCGCGAATTCGGTGCCGATGTTCGAAGTCATAATGATGACTGTGTTGCGAAAATCAACGGCGTGTCCTTGTCCATCGGTCAAACGACCATCTTCGAGCACCTGCAAAAGCGTGTTCCAAATTTCGGGATGCGCTTTTTCGATCTCGTCGAAGAGCACAACCTGGTACGGGCGTCGCCGCACCGATTCGGTCAGCTGCCCGCCTTCTTCGTAGCCGATGTATCCCGGCGGCGCGCCGATCAAACGCGACACCGCGTGCCGTTCGCGATACTCGCTCATATCCACGCGGAACAACGCGTCGGAATCGTCAAACAAAAACTCGGCGAGCGCGTGCGCGAGCGCGGTCTTGCCCACGCCGGTCGGACCCAGGAAGATGAACGAGCCAATCGGTCGTTTGGGATCCGCCAAGCCGGAGCGCGCGCGACGAATCGCATCGCTAATCGCGTTGATCGCTTCATCTTGTCCGACGATGCGGTCGTGCAATCGCTCTTCCATCTGCAACAATTTGTCCGCTTCAGTTTGCAACATTTTGCTGACTGGAATTCCCGTCCACTTGGCAATCACTTCGGCGATGTCTTCCTGATCTACGACTTCGTCCAGCCCTTGCTCTTTTTGCCACACGATGCGTTTTTCGTCGAACGCGGATTCGAGCGCGAGGCGTTCGGCGCGCGCTTTGGCGGCGGCTTCATAATTCCGCGCGCTCCACGCAGTCTCTTCCTCTTTCTGCAATTCGCGCAAATGCGTTTTCATTTCCTTGAGTTCGGGCGGCATCGAAAAAATCGCGACGCGCAGTTTCGCCGCGGCTTCGTCCACCAAATCAATCGCCTTGTCGGGCAGAAAGCGATCGGTGACATAGCGTTGCGAGAGTTTCGCGGCGGCATCAATCGCTTGGTCGTCAATCTTGACTTGGTGATGCTGTTCGTACCGCTCGCGCAGACCGCGCAACATTTGAATCGTCGCGTCCACGTCCGGCTCTTCGACAAAGATCGGCGAAAAGCGACGTTCGAGCGCGGCGTCCTTTTCGATGCGGTTGCGGTACTCGTCCAGTGTCGTCGCGCCGACGCATTGCAATTCGCCGCGCGCGAGCGCGGGCTTCATCATGTTCGACGCGTCAATCGCGCCCATTGCCGCGCCCGCGCCGACGACGGTGTGCAATTCGTCAATGAACAGAATGATCTCGCCTTTCGCGTTTTGAATTTCGTCGAGCGCGGCTTTGAGCCGTTCCTCGAACTCGCCGCGAAAACGCGAACCCGCGACCATCGCGCCGAGATCGAGTTGCACGACGCGCCGATGCAACAATGGCTCGGGCACATCACCCGCGATAATTTTCTGCGCCAGCCCTTCGACAATCGCGGTCTTGCCCACACCCGGCTCGCCGATCAACACCGGATTATTTTTCGTACGCCGGGACAACACTTGAATCACGCGCAAGATTTCGGCGTCGCGTCCGATCACCGGATCGAGCTTGCCTTCGCGCGCCAGGTGCGTCAAATCGCGCGAATAGCGTTCCAACATGCGATACTTGCTTTCCGCGCCGGGATCGGTCACACGCGCGCCGCCGCGAATGTCCGGCAAGATTTGCAAGATGCGATCGCGCGTCAAACCCAGGTCGGTCAAGATGCGACCGGCGTGTCCCTCTCGATCCGTCGTCAGCGCGAGCAACAAGTGCTCGGTCGAAACATAATCGTCTTTGAGTCGCGCGGCTTCTTCGTTCGCCACATCCACCGCGCGCTTGACGCGCGGGGTCACGTACACCTGCGCCTGCCCACCGCCTGTGCTGTACGGATAGTACATCTTGGGACTGGACTGCAAAACTGAATCTACGCGCTGGCGCAATGAATCTACATCCACATTCATTCGCTCGAAAATCGCTTGAACTGCGCCGCCCGTCTGTTCGATCAGCGCGAGCAACAAGTGTTCGGCGTCGAGCTGCGAGTGGCGATACCGTTGTATGATCTCGTGTGCGCGCGCGAACGCGTCTTGGGCGCGTTCGGTGAATCGTTCAAATCGCATCATAGGTATTTCCTCTTTCGTGACTGAATTATAACGCTATCCCGACGCACCGTCAACGACACCTGCGGGGGGGTACAAAACGGCAACCCGCACGAGTGAGGAACTCGTGCGGGTCGCGTTAGCCGATTTCTAATTCTCACGGATGCCTTTGGATTCCCAATTCAAGCAAATCAATCTGCAGACCATAGAGATTGGCTTGCTCCGACAATTGTTTTTGCATGTACTTTTCCAACTCTACTTTCAACTCCGCATTCTTATTTTCTATGGATTCCCTCTTTACTTTTTCTTCTTTTGATTTGCCCGCCGCGGGTTCCAGTTGACCGAACATCTGGCAATGCAGACTGTCTTGTGCCACGCGTTTGACAACCTCATTGACCAGTCCGCCTACAAAACGATCTACTGGCTCGGTGATCTGAGTAGGCGGCACCGGATGCGGAATGCCCCACGACTTTTGGGGTTGAATCGTCGGTTCGACAATAGACCAAACACGATACGCGTCGGTGATGACATACCGCGCGGTGGAGGAAACAGTTAGCCGAACGCCATCCATCGTCGCAAAGTTCCGGCACAACGCATGAAACTCTTTGGGCTTGGTGGAGATCACCGAAATCAAATAGTGTTGAAACGGACTGAGCCGCTGCCATCCCGGTTGATGGATTTCCCAGATTCGTCCACGCACCTTCACGATTGCCGCTTGATCTTTCAAAACCATATAAATCAGTTGTCCGGTTAGAAACAAGGCAACGAGCGGCGTAAGAAAACCGAGCCACGCGATAAAATAACCTGCCGCGAGGTAAATAGGCAATACCGCAAAACTCACTTGGGCGCGTTGTCCGCCGGGAGCATTTTCCAACGACGCACCAAATCCTTGAGTTGAGCGTTGGATTGTTTGACGGAGCGTGTGTGCATCCGAAACCGACGGCGATGCGTGCGCACCCGT
>JACRBM010000028.1 GCA_016219275.1 Chloroflexota bacterium | reverse complement strand
TGCCAAGTTCGCAGTTACATTTCCACCGCGCAGAAAAACGGACAGCGGGTCTTGGATGCACTCAAGTCGGCGTTGCAAGGAACACCCTATGTGCCGCCCATCTTGGCTACGCAACCTGCATCAACCGCCTGAGCAGTTACGTTTTTTCAATATGATTCTTTGCGTGCTTTGCGTCTTGGCGAGAGGCAAAAGTTGTTTTCAATAAAGTCTATTGAAACGCCGCGATTTTAGCGTCGCGTTCGCACGCTGTCAAGCGGTTGCACCTTAACACAACCATAACGTTATCCTAAAGCGCGATTAACCAACCGAAACGATAATTGCGTTACACTTGGATCAACAAGTCGGGAGGAAACCATGACTCAACGAGTAGCATTTGGATTGGCTGGCACAATCACCGCGTTTGTATTCGTCGTGATGTGCGGCGTCGTCGCGATGGTGTTGGTGTACCAATTCTCGCCGTCTGCCGCGAGCGTTCAGGCAAACGCGCAAACGAGCGCGGCAAACGAAGTTGCATCGAATACGCTCGATGGTGGACAAGCGAACGCGCAACCGAACGCGCCGGTCACATCGTCTCAAGCCATCCAATTGACGCCACAGCAAGCCACGACCTTCGCGATGAACGCCGCGCCGCGCACTCGGTTTACGCGCGCGCCGGAATTGGTTCTCTACAACAGCGCGTTGGCGTACGAGTTTGCCTACGAACGTGGCGCGCTGTATGTCGACGCGAACACTGGCGCGGTGATGTCGAATCGCGATGGCGAAAGACACGACGAAGGTGAGGAGGACGATGATGACTAGAAAATCAAACCATTGGGGCATCAAAGCATTAATGATCGCGGCATCATTCGCCGGGACGCTGGGCGGGTGGGCAGTGTTGGCGGCAGACCAGGTCGTGTCGAGTCCAACGTTGCAACCGGCAACCGCGCGCGGCGAAGCAGCGCAACCCGCGCAACCCGCGCAACCAACCCAGGTCGCGCCGCAACAACAAACTGCGCCGACGAACCCGCAATCAGTCCAACCGCCGAGCAGTTCGCGTCAAACGCCGAACAACTTTCAACCGCGTGCGCGCACGCGCTCGTCGCGATAAAGGTAACGATGGTGCGTCTCGAATTTCGCGCGATGGGTTGCCAGATGCTCGCGATGGTGGACTCGGACCACGCTCGCGCCGAGCAAACACTCGCTCAAGTTCCCGTCTGGTTCGAAGCATGGGAACAATCACTCAGCCGATTTCGCGTGGACAGCGAACTGAATCGCTTGAATGCGCACGCGGGTGAATCATTTCAAGTGAGCGAAATCCTGGGTCAAGTACTGGAGCAGGCGCTCATTGCGGCGCGGATCAGTGATGGACTCGTGACACCCGCTGTGTTGAACGCGCTCGAACGCGCGGGGTACGATCGCAATTTTGAATTGATCCAAACGCGTGAGCCGGCATCGCCATCTTCGATAGGGCTTTGTCAAAGTCGCGCCAATTTGTCATTTCGCGCGGAGCGAGAAATCTTGTTCCCGAGCGAACGGAGATTTCTCCTCGCAAAAACCGCTCGTCGAAATGACAATGACAATGCCCTACCATCTTCGATTGCCCCCGTTGCCGATTGGCGCGCGATTGAGTACGACGCCGAGACGCGCGTGGTGTGCCTGCCGCGTGAGATGCGGCTCGACCTGGGTGGCATCGCGAAAGGATGGGCGGCGGATCAAGCCGCGCGGCGTTTGTCCCAGGTCGCGCCCGCGCTTGTGGATGCCGGCGGCGACATCGCGATCAGCGGACCACTGGCGAACGGCGAGCCGTGGCAAATCGCGGTTGCCGATCCTTTCAATCCCGATGGCGATGTCGAGCGACTGGTGATTGACGCGGGCGGCGTTGCCACATCGGGACGCGATTATCGCAATTGGAAAATGGGCGAGCGCGTGTACCATCACATCATTGATCCGCACACCGGACAACCGGCGGAGACGGATGTGGTAAGCGCGACGGTCATCGCGCCAAGCGCGCTTCAAGCCGAAACCGCCGCCAAGGTCGCGTTGATTCTGGGACACGCTGCTGGAATGCGTTGGCTCAACGCGCGACCGCTCCTCGCCGGGCTATTGGTCTTGGATGATCACCGCGTGGTGGCAAGCGCGCGATTGGATGATTTCGTTTGGCGCGCCGCGTTGGCGACCGCGCCCAGTTATCTTTTCGGGAGTTGATGATGTTGAAACCGACAGAGCCGGACGCGCTTGAAGAGCGCCCATTGATTTGGTTGATCGGCATATTGACGATGCTCATGATGGTGATGTGCGGTGCGCTCGCCGCCGTGTTTGTCTTGCCGCGGTGGGCGCCCATGCTCGCGCAATCCTTGCTCGGCGCAGATGCAAAAGGATACTGGGATTTGTCGCGCGCATCGGGCATCGTGGCGTATCTGTTATCGTGGCTCTCCGTCGTCCTGGGATTGTTGATCACGAACAAGTTCGCGCGCGTGTTCCCCGGCGGACCGACCGCGACCGATCTGCACGAATTTTCCAGTCTGCTCAGTATGGCGTTCGCGCTTTTTCACATCATCATCTTGCTAGGCGATCATTATATCAGTTATACCGTGATTCAACTCGCGATTCCGTTTGCGAGTTTCGATTATCAACCTTTCTGGGTCGGCTTGGGACAACTTGGTTTTTATCTGTCCATCCCATTGACCTTTAGTTTCTACGTGCGTCGGTGGATTGGCTTTCCCGCGTGGCGCTGGTTGCACTTTGGCACGTTCATCAGTTTCGCGTTCATCACGGTTCACGGCATGATTGCCGGTTCGGATACGCGCGCGCCGTTCATGCTGGCATTGTACGCGATCACTGGTCTATCCGTCGTGTTCCTCACATCGTATCGCGTCTTGACCCTGAAAGGCGTCTCCGCGTGGTGAAGTGCGTGGTACCTAGAAACTTGCGACCTAAAGTCGCTTGACTCACTTGCCAACCTAACCCCCTGCCCCCTTCCCTATAAGGGAAGGGGGCAGGGAGATGGGTCTGCAACTGACTTTTCAAAAGTCGCTTGACTCACTTGCCAACCTAACCCCCTGCCCCCTTCCCGTATAGGGAAGGGGGCAGGGGGATGGGTCTGCAACTGACTTTAGAAAAACCGTGCTCTATGGCTAATCTGACATTGCCAACCTAGTCTCTCTGCATTATACTCGACGTGATGAATGCGTCCCCGAAAATTCTTTTGATCGAAGATGACGAAGCGATTGCTGAACCGTTGATTTTCGGTTTGCAGAACGAGGGCTTGGATGTTTCGCACGCGGCGACCGGCGCGCAAGGGATTGCGCTCGCGCGCGCTACCGCACCCGACGTGGTCTTGCTCGACGTGATGCTTCCCGACATGGATGGCTTTGCCGTTTGTCGCGCGTTGCGCCGCGAGTCTGCCGCGCCGATCTTGATGTTGACCGCGCGCGGGCAAGAGATGGATCGCGTGATGGGGTTGGAACTGGGGGCAGACGATTATATCGTCAAGCCATTTAGTTTTCGCGAATTGATCGCGCGCATTCGCGCGGCGTTGCGTCGGCGCGAGCTGGATCGCGGGACCGCGCCGGCGAGTGATCGCGTGACCGTCGGCGATCTGATGTTGGATCGCACCGCGCGTCAGGTGTGGCGACGCGGCGCGTTGCTCGAATTATCGCCACGCGAATTCGATTTGCTCGTCGTGTTGATGGATCATCTGGGCGAAGCGATGTCGCGCCAGGGTTTGCTCGATTTGGTCTGGGGCGTCGAGTGGGTCGGCAGTCCGCGCACGCTCGACGTGCATATTCGCTGGTTGCGCGAAAAAATCGAAACCGATTCTGGCGCGCCGGATTATATCGAAACGGTACGCGCATTCGGTTATCGCTTTGTAGATCCTACTGCGCGGGGAGCGCGTTGAAATGATTCTGCGTCGTTTGTCGTCGCGGCTTTTGCTCACTTACGTCACACTGATCTTTGTCGGCGTCGGCGGGTTGATTTTCCTCGCGGGCTGGCGCATCACGTCGCAAATCATCGAGCAAAACGCGCACGAGTTGCAACTGCAAGCGCAGATTATCGCGAATGCTCTGCGCGAACCGTATGAAAAATTCAGCGAGCGCCGATCGTACGAAGGACGCTCGCTCGATAGTTTGCTCGCGTCGTACGCACAAAATGTAAATGGACGCGTCACGTTGGTGGACGATGATTTGAATGTGCTCTTCACTTCGGATTCCAACCTGCGCCCGCACTCTGAAAACGATCACCCGGAATTCGTCGCCGCACGGACTGGCGCAAGCGCGTTCGACGTGCGCTGGGATGAGTGGCGCAACGAACAACGCTTGTTCGTCGCTACGCCGGCAAACGGCGAGCACGGGCGCGTGTTCGGCTATCTCCAACTCTCCGTGCCCACTGCGCCAATTTACGCGACGATGGCGGGCACATGGCTGGGTCTCAGCGCGATTGGAGGAATCGTTTTGATCGTCGCCGTGTTCGCCAGCATTCTCCTCGCGCGCCACATCGCGGTGCCGGTGCAACACCTGACCGCGACGAGCGAACGCATCGCGAACGGGCATCTCGACGAACGCGTCGCGCCGGCGGGACCCGATGAACTCACGCGCCTCGGCGTCGCGTTCAATCGGATGGCGGAACGCGTGCAAACGATGATCGAACAACAGCGCGAGTTTGTGGACAATGCCGCGCATGAATTGCGTTCGCCGCTCACGAGTCTGCGTTTGCGAATCGAAATGTTGCAGGCGCACGGCGAAACAGACCGCGACCTGACGCGCCGATACCTGGGTCAAATGGCGCGCGAAATCAGTTATTTGCAACGGCTCGTGGATCATTTGCTCGCGTTGACCGAGGTGGAGAATGGCGATCCTGCGCCGCGCAGGTCACTCGATTTGGCGCGCCTGTTGTACGAACTGGCGGACGAATTGGAACCGCTTGTGCAAGAAGCCAAACTGACTTGGCGTATGGATGTGCCGGAGCATTTGCCGAACGAGTCTGCGAATCCAGAGCAAATGACAATCGCGTTGCGAAATTTATTCGACAACGCGATCAAGTACACGCCGGCGGGCGGCACGATCACGCTCGCGGCGAACGCGACCGAAAAAGAAATCGCGATTCGTGTGAGCGATACCGGGATTGGGATTCCCGCCGAGTCCTTGCCGCACATCTTTGACCGGTTTTATCGCGTGGATCGCGCGCATTCACGCGGGCATGGGAGCACCGGCATCGGCTTGGCGCTCGTGCGCGCCATCGTCGAGGTGCACGGCGGTCGCATCGCGGTACAGAGTCGTTTGAACGAAGGAAGTACATTCACCGTGCATCTGCCGGTGTCGAGAATATCACAAAAAAATAAGGAGCATGGATGATCAAAAAATGGTCAAACAAAAAAACTCGTCCGATCACCGGGCGAGTCTTTTATCAGAATCCAGGTTTCTGGGAGAAACCTGGATTCTTTCTTGTTCGCCGTCAAGTTTTCTTCGTCCACTTGACATTTGCCCAATCGCCGTCTCTCACATACACGATGCCGAGGTTGAACACCTGGGCAAAGTAATTCACGTTGTTGATGGTCACACGAAATTCATCGGTCTGCGGATAACCCAGGTTTCTTGTTTGCGCGAATTTGTAGAGCGCGGCTTGGTCGTTGATCGGCATCCACTTTAGTTGCTTCGCGGCTTGGATCGCGGTGACTTCAGCCGACATCCGCGCGTATTCGACGTGGGGACCCGGACATTTTGCCTTGTCCACCGGGTCAATTTCATAGTGCCCGATCAACGTGCGATGCGGAACATACGCGAGATCGAACTGTTCCGCCAGCCAGAGAAGCAGACGATTGTTCGCGTCGTACATCGCGTCCGTCCACTCATCGTCCGATTGACCTTCATGCTCGATGCTGACGGTGTACAGATTCGGATTCGTTTTGGCGATAATGTCTTGCCAGGTCGGTTGCACGACCTTGCCGCGCGCGTTCTGCCATTGGTTGTTGACCCAGGATAGTCCGTTGGCATACGCCGTATCGTTCACCGAGACGTACTGCTCGAGCGTGCCGTCCACGCCGATGCAGAAATGCGCGGACGCCTTGCGCGCCGGATTGTTGAACGTTGGGAACACCGCGGAGAGCGGTCCCGCCGCGATATGCAGGACGACCGCTTGTACCGATCGCTCATCACGACCAACCGAAAAATTATCGCTAACGATCAAACGTTTCACTGCGAACGGACACCAATCGAGCGCCACAAAAATCTCTCCCTGAAATCAGACTGCCGACTGCCCTACGTCTTCTTCGTCCACTTGACGTTGCCCCAATCACCCTTCTTCACGTAGACGATGCCGCCGTTGTACACTTGCGCGATGTACCCCGCGTTGTTGAATGTGAATTCAAATTCATCCGTCTGCGGATAACCCAGGTTGTTGGCTTGCGCGAATTTGTAGAGCGCCGCGCCATCGTTGATCGGCATCCATTTGTATTTTTTCGCTTCGGCAACTACGGTCTGCTCAAGTGTGGGTGAGCCGCCGCCGCCGCCGCCACCACCGCCGCCGCCACCGCCGCCACCACCTTGACTCGTAACATAATCGGCGATGCGTTTACCAATTGGCGTTACGTCGAAGGTCTGGAATGGCGCGCTTGCGCCGTACTGAAAAATCGTCGCGCCGATTAGATACGCGTCCTTGAGCAACTCTTTGTCATAGTTCATCAATAGTTGCATGTACGCGTCTGCGGTAATATGCTTTTGCCAACCGTTGTTGCTGCCGTCGTCCAAGCCGCATTCCGTAATCAGCATCGGTTTTTGCGATGCGGCAGGTAGTTTTGCGCGGAACTGGCGATAGCGCGCGAGATCGCCGCCGCCGAACGTCGGGTGATGGTACTCGTGCAACGCGAGGTAATCACATTTCGCGGCGGAGGACGCGAGCAGCGGGACCCAATCCAGGTTCGGATTGCCGGTCGAAAACGAGAACGCGGCAACTTTTTCGTTGCGCGCGTGCATCGCATCGGCAAACTTTTCGTACCAGGTGTTCAGCGTTTGCGCGTCGCCCGCGTTCTGCAAAATCGGCTCGTTGATGCCTTCCCAAATAATTCCACGCCCTTTGAGTTTGTTGAGCGTATCGCCCAGTTCCGCGACAAACGCGTCAACCGAATTCTTGAACGAGAGATCGGTGTACTTGCGATAAACCATCAACGCATTGGGGCAACGCCGGCGAAGTTCGTCAATGTTCGTGTCGCTCGCAAAGTCGAACACCTTGATGACGCTCGGTTGCATTTGCTCGAGCAAATCGAAAACCTTGGTGTCAAAGACCGTGATGTGAAACGTAAGTTTGGATGGCATGTTGGACTCCCAGACCAGTGTTCAGTGTTCAGTATTTAGTATTCAGTATGCGGACGCCATTACTGAAAACTGAACACTGAAGACTGGATTCACGCTTTTTTCACCCACTGCACATTGCCCCAGTCGCCTTTTTTCACAAAGACGATACCCAGGTTAAACACTTGACCCAGGTACTCGGCGTTGTCGAACGTAAACGTGAATTCATCCGTTTGCGGGTAACCCAGGTTGTTGGCTTGCGCGAATTTGTAGAGCGCCGCATCGGTGTTGATCGGCATCCAGGTGTATTTTTTCGCTTCGGTGGCAACCGCGGTGGCGACCGGATCGGCGAGCGGAGCCGGCAAGCGCACACGATAATCATTTTGCAACGCGGCTCTGAAATCGTCCTGCAACGCGCTCTTGTCCGAAATGCTCCACTTGGGTTCGCCGGTCAGCCAACGAAACAGACACAATGCTTGAATCGGCTGATTCGTTTGCACGGCGTTCCAATCGTTGATTTCTTTGAACGCGGCTTGCACCCAACCGATGTTTTGATTCCTCCACCAATCCGGATCCGCGGCTTGAGTTTCGGTGATCAACACCGGCGCACTTTTGAGCGATGCAGGCACGACGCCAAGAAAATCACGATAGGCGCGGAATTGATACCGGCGGCTGCCGAAGGGAATGCCCATTTTTTCTTCGCTCATAATGAGCGCCGGATCGAAACCATGTGTGTAGGCGTGCAACGCGAGCGCATCCGGCGGCTGACCGAGTTGAATGCACTTGCTCAAAATGTCTTGATAGTACTTGACCCAATCGCCGGTGAGATTACCCAGGTAGGCAGTTTGATTGTTCCAGGGAGCGGGAGCAGAAGGGACAACCCAGTCGTCTTTGTGCGCGGCGATTTTTTTGATCGCGGCGCGTACCTTGGCGAAACACTGCGCGTACTTGTCCGGCGTGATGACCTCGCCGCCTTGACCATTGTTGTTGCCGGGACGCTCCAGCGCGAGATTCGTTTCGTTGCCGATGAGCCAAATGTGCGCGCCTTGCGATTGCGCGACGAACGCGGCGCATTGTTGCGCGAACGCGTCGTACTGCGCCGAGTTGGGAATCGTGCCAGCCGAGTTGTAGCCATTGTTGAGTCGCACGATGACGGCGTGACCCGCGTTGGCGAACGCGGAAAAATTGCCATCCGAATCGGGGGGATTGACTTGGACCGAAACGACGATCCACGCACGCTTGTTCGCGTTGACAAAAAGTGATTCCGCGCCGGCGTCGTGGATGCCAAAAATGTGAGTTGGAACTGAGGGCATCGCGCACCTCCTGGGAGCAAGGTTTTGAAAATCAGCAAGCCGATTGTAAACCGGGTGCGGAGGAGTGTCAAGGGGGCGCACGATCTTTCACACGGTTTTTCAAAAGTCATTTGCAGACCCATCCCCCAGCCCCCTTCCCTTATAGGGAAGGGGGTTGGGGGTTAGGTTGGCAAGTGAGTCAAGCGACTTTTGAAAAGCCGTGCGATCTTTCATTAGACAACTGACCAATTCCGGGCTATAATCAAATCGAAAATGAGTGAGCCAGTTTATTCGTTCGATTCGGAAACTGAAGAATGGCAAGATGACGCGGCGATAGCGGCAACCTCCAGTCTGCGGCAATGGATCAATGTTTTGTTGGTGATCGCACTAGTCGTGTGCATCGTCAGCGCGCTGATCGTGCCCACCGCGCTCGGTTACATCGTCGGACATCAGGAATTGCGCGACAAGAGCCACGAAGCCGCGATCGAACATTTCAATCGCGGGCTGGGATTGCTCGCGGAAAATTATCCGGAAACCGCGTACGCCGAATTTGAAATCGCGCTCAAGTACGACGAGACGTTCGAACCGGCGCGGCAAAAACTGCGCGAACTGCAAGCCCAGTCCGGCGGACCGAGCGCGAGTTCCACCAAGCAGGAGAACCAAATCGCGGCGACGTTGTTCGACGAAGCGACCAAGTTGATCGCGCAGAAAAATTGGAGCGATGCGATTACGCGTCTGGAACAACTCCGCACGCTCAAGACGGACTATCGCGCCGCCGAAGTCAAAACGCTGACGTATCACGCGTACGTCGAGGGCGGCAAGGACGCGGTCAAGTACGGCAACATTGAAATCGCGCGCGAGCGTTTCGAGTCCGCGCTCGCGCTTGGCAACGGCGATCCAGAGGTCGTCAAGCAACGTGACCTCGCCGCGTTGTATCTCGAAGGCAAACAGGCGGTCGGCTATAACTGGCAAACCGCGATTCAAAAATTCGCCGCGATCTACTCGCGCGATCCAAACTATCACGACACCAAAAAGCAATTGTTCGACGCGTATGTGCAGTACGGCGACATTGCCGCGCGCACGAGTCCATGCCTCGCCGCACGCGAGTACGACAGCGCGCTCGTGTTGACCCAGGATGCCCAGGTCGCGCAAAAGCGGATGAACTCGATGAACCAATGCAAACAAATCATCGCGTCGCCGCCGACACCGACTGCAACGACCTTAGTGACCGGCACGGTAACGACGACCACGAGCGTAACGGCGACACTGATCGTGCCGACGGAAAACTTTGCGTTCAAGTTGTCCATCGCGACGGACAAACCCTGCACGACGGGCGCGGGCGACATCGCCGGCGTCGTGCGCGATTTGCAAGGCAGACCGCTGGCGAATACGTTGATCGGCTATTACGGCGAAGGGTTCGCGGTGACGACGACGCGAACGAACGGCAACGGACAGTACCAATTCGTCCTGGGCAAAGATGCTGGGATGTTGAATGTCGCCGTGTTCGCGACAGACGGCAAGACGCCGATTGCCTTGGTCGCGCTCGTGTCGTATCCCGGCGGTAACGCGCCGGGTTGTCATGTGTTGCTCGATTGGCAGAGAGTACAGTAACGCGAGAAAGTGTGACGCAAATGAAAAAGATATGGCGTGCTTTGGCTATTGTATTGATTCTGACTGTCCAGAGTCTCCCCCTCACCGCGCGGGCGCAGGGTGCCGGATCGGTCGTTGTGCTTACAGTCACCGGCGTGATTGACACATGGAACGAAGGGTACATCAGTCGCGGGATCAGCGTGGCGGAACAAAATGGTGCAGAGACGGTTGTGATTCTGCTCAACACGCCGGGCGGGTCGCTCGGCGCGACGCAGAACATTGTGATGCGATTATTGAACGCACGCGTGCCGACGATTGTGTACGTGTCGCCGCAGGGCGCGTGGGCTGGGTCAGCCGGCACCTTTATCACACTCGCCGGCAATATCGCGGCGATGGCGCCGGGCACGACGATTGGCGCGGCGCATCCGGTTGATTCAAACGGGCAGAACATCGAAGGCGATATGCGCGACAAGGTCACGAACATTTCGGTCTCGCTCATCCAAACGATCGCGCGCGAACGCGGACGCAATGAAGAATGGGCGGCGAACGCGGTCAAGAATAGTATTTCGGCGACCGCGCAACAGGCGCTCGATCAAAAAGTGATTGACCTCATCGCAACGGATTTGAATGATTTGCTCGCCAAAGTGGATGGCAAAAACGTCAAGACAACCGCCGGTCAAATCACGTTGCATACGCAACGCGGCGGCATCAACCGCGTGGATATGAACTTTGCCGAATTATTCTTCCACACAATGGTAGACCCGAACATCGCACTGATCCTGCTCAATATTGGTTTGCTCGCAATCGCGGTCGAACTCTACAATCCCGGCGCAACGATTCCGGCGGTTGTCGGCGGCATCTGTTTGGTTCTCGCGTTCGTCGCGCTCGGTCAACTGCCGGTCAATTGGGGCGGCGTGATCTTGATCATTCTGGCGGTCGCTTTCTTTATTCTCGACATTAAAGTAACCGGCTTTGTGTTGACCGTCGGCGGCATCGCCATGTTCATTCTCGGCGCACTGTTATTGTTTGTGCCGTTCACGCCGCCATCTCCTGATGTGGTTACGAACGTGTCGGTATCACCCTGGGTCGTGTTCGGGATGGCGGGCATGATGGCGCTGTTTTTTGTGTTCGTACTCGGCGCGGCAGTGCGCGGGCATCGCGCGCCAGTGTTGATGGGCGCGCACACCCTCGTCGGAGCGGAAGGCATCGCGACAACGGCGCTCGCGCCCGAAGGTACCGTGCAATTGAAAAGTGAACTTTGGACGGCAACCTCGCAGAATGATCGGATCGAAAAAGGACAGAAGGTCCAAGTCGTGAGCGTGGATGGCTTGCGACTCAAAGTAGTCAAGAAATAAAACCGGCAATCCAAAATCAAGGATCGGAAATCTCAAGGGGGAGGTACGCGCGTGGACACTTTAGTAGTCGTTGCATGTATCGGGTTCTTTTTCGTCTTGTTCGCGTTGATGCTGTTCTCGATGGCGCTCAAGATTGTGCGCGAGTATCAACGCTTGGTTGTGTTTCGCTTGGGCAAGTGCGTTGGACAACGCGGACCGGGCTTGGTGATGCTCGTGCCGTTCATCGAAACGGCGAGCTGGGTGGACTTGCGCGAGCAGGTGTACGATGTGCCGCATCAAACGACCATCACCAAGGACAACGCCTCGATCTCGGTTGACTTTTTGATCTATTACAAGGTCGTCAATCCGATTGACAGCGTGATTCAAGTCCAGAACTTTGCGCTGGCGTCGCAAGGCATCGCGACGACGACGTTGCGCGCGGTGATCGGCGACATCGTGCTGGACGATGTGTTGGCGCAACGGGAGCACATCAACACCGTACTGCGGACGAAACTGGACGAAGTGACGGAACGCTGGGGCATCAAAGTGACCGCGGTCGAAATTCGTGAGATCGTGCCGCCGCGCGAAATTCAAGAGGCGATGACGCGTCAGATGTCGGCGGAACGTACGCGCCGCGCGGTCGTCACCGAAGCGGAAGGCAAGAAGCAAGCGACCGTCACCGTCGCGGAAGGCGACAAGGCATCGGCGATCTTGCGCGCGGAAGGCGAGAAGCAATCACGCATCCTCGCCGCCGAAGGGTACGCCGAGGCGCTCGAACGCGTGTTCTCCGCCGCCAAGACCATTGACGCTAAAACGATGAGTTTGCAATACCTCGACACGCTCAAGGCATTGGGCGCGAGTCCCGCGACCAAGTTCATTTTCCCCGCCGAGTTTACCGGTTTGCTCAAACCGTTCATCGGATACGCGAGTGAATCTATGGAGAAAAAGGACTAACGAATATCCGTAAACTCGGATATTTCGGACGGTTGAACTGCGCCGAGCGATAAATCTTGGCGCTTACGAGTGCGATGGAATTCCATCGCACTCGTTTCATTTTGGAGCGCCGCGTCTGACACTCGCACTTGAATCGTGCGGCGGCAAAAGTAAAAAAAATAAAACTATTGGTGTGGTCATTTTGGCTAAAAAAGTATTGACACTCAAAAACCTTTGTGTAATAATTCTGACCGTAGGGAACGGCAGTCGCGCGTTTGGTTCGAGTACGTGCTCGCCAAGGCAGGAACTTCCGCCGCCTTGGCGATTTTATTTACTCGAAGCATTTATCTCCTACCCCAAATTTTTCACCCGAAGGGAGGTGGCAACGAAAATGGCAGATCGTATTCAAGGCACGGTCAAGTGGTTCAACGCCGCCAAAGGTTTTGGCTTTATCGCGCGCGGCGAGAACGTCAAGGACGTGTTTGTCCACTTTTCCGCCGTCCAGATGGAGGGCTATCGCAGTCTCAACGAAGGCGACAAGGTCGAATTCGAAGTCGAAGACAGCCCCAAGGGACCGCAAGCCGCGAACGTAACGAAAGTGTCCTAATCCATTCATTTAGGTAGCACTTTCCGACAAGCAGTCGTTAGCACGCAGATGCTGGCGACTGTTTTTTTGTTGCCGTGCATTTCGTTTTGCGAGTTTCGTAACCCTGTGTTATAATGCCAATCGTGCTGTAAGTTAGAAATTAAAAGTTGGAAGTTGGAAGATAGAGGTTAGATAACTTTTCTAACGTCCAATTTCCAACATCTAATTTCCAATTTCCAGAACTTGGAGAGGTCGCATAGTCCGGTCTAGTGCGCGCGACTCGAAATCGCGTGTGGTCGCAAGGCTACCGGGGGTTCAAATCCCTCCCTCTCCGCTGAACCTAGTGCAATAGTTGAATAGTGCAATAGTGCGTTAGTTGATTTTCAGCTATCGCACTTATCAACTATTGCACTATTGCACTAACTTGGAGAGGTCGCATAGTTTGGCCTAGTGCGCACGCTTGGAAAGCGTGTAGGTGATGAGCCTCGCGGGTTCGAATCCCGCCCTCTCCGCTAATGTCAGTCGCCAGTCCGCAGTAGACAGTCATCAGTAATCGCTTACTGACGACTGTCTACTGCGGACTGGCGACTGCGTTTTGACATTTTGTTCTTTCTCGCATACACTACGCGCGGTCGTGCTAGATGGGGAGCTAGCGGTGCCCTGACTCCGTCGTAAGACGGCTGACCCGCAATCCGCTACAGCGGGGTTGAATGCCTTTTCGAGGGGCGCACATTTCGGGACTGAACGCAACAAGTGGCGTTGAAGGTTGGGTCCGACGCGGCAAAAGCCGGCAAATCCCGCCAGGGTCGGAAGACAGCAACGGTAAGTCGTCACTTTTGGGTGCCGTCGGGATACCTAGCTGGAGTTGGCTGTTGCGATCAAGCCGGGGCGCGCGTTTCGACATTAGGCGCACGACCAACTTTTCGTGCAAACCGATGCTGGTGGCGCGTGGTTCGCACCCGTGGAGTCATCTCCTTGTCGTCTGATCGTTGGAGCGTCGAAGACTGGGACGACGACGTGTGGCAAAAGCCGCGTCGTCGTTTTCGCGTTGACGCGCAGATCATTGTCCTCGCGCTCACGCTGCTTGGCTTGGCTGGAATGAGCATCGGCTATTTCAGTACCCTCAAGCCGGTCACCGTGCTGGTCAATCAACAATCGCACACCATCCTCACGAATCAATCGCGCGTCGCCGGCGTTCTGAACGATGCGACGCTCGACCTCCTCCCCGAAGATATTGTTTTTCCCGCGGCAGACGCGCGCATTCCCGATAACCAACCGATTGCAGTACGCCTCGCGCAACCGCTCGAAATTTCCGTGGATGGCGAGATCATTTCGCATCGCACTTTAAGCGCGACGATTGGCGACGCGTTGCGCGATGCCGGCATCCTTATCAAACCTGGGGATCGCATCATCGCCGACGGTTACGAAGTCGCGGCGACGGCGCGATTGAATCCCGCGCCTACCATCTTGCTGCCGATTTCCATTCGCCGCGCCGTGCCGCTCCAAGTGAACGACAATGGCGCGGTCAGCACGCTCTACACGACCGCGCCGACCCTGGGAGAAGCATTGCTCCAAGCAGGTCTCGTCGTGTATCTCGGCGATGCCGTGTCTCCCGCGCTCGGCACGCCCGTTTCGCCGGACCGTCAAGTCTTTATTCGTCGCGCGCGCACGGCGACGATTCAGGTGGACGGCAAAACGATTCACACGCGCACCCTGGGTCGGACCGTCGCCGATATGCTCGGCGACGAAGGGATTCAACTCATCAGCAAAGATTACGCGATTCCCTCCGCCACCGAAGCCGTGCGCGAGGGCATGTCGGTCCACGTGATGCGCGTGCGCGAAGAATTCGCCACCGAGTCCGAAGCGATTCCGTACGAAACGGTGTGGCAGGCGGACCCGACGCTCGAAGTGGATACGCACCAGGTCACGCAAGCCGGCGCGCAAGGCACGAAAAAACGCACGATTCGCATCACGTACGAAAACGGTCGCGAAACGCGCCGCTCGGTAGACCGCGAATGGATTGACGCCGCGCCGATCACGCACATCAACGCGTACGGCACCAAGATCGTTCGTCGCGAATTGACGCTGCCGAATGGACAGACGATAACATATTGGCGCAAGGTGCGCGTGCTGGCTACGTCGTACACCGCCGCGACCTCCGGCAAGGCGCGCACGCATCCGGAGTTTGGCGTGACGGCAACGGGTATGCGCGCCGGCGTCGGGATCGTCGCGGTGGATCCGCGTGTCATCAACTTGCGTTCGCGCGTGTACGTGCCGGGCTATGGGCTTGCCGTCGCCGGCGACACTGGCGGACGCATCACCGGTCGCCGCGTGGATTTGGGTTACGATGAAGCGAACCTGGTTTTGTGGTACACTTGGGTGGACGTGTATCTACTCGATCCGCCTCCGCCGCACGATCAGATTCGCTGGGTCATTCCCGATACGCCGCGCGAACGCACGACTCCATCGCGGTGATGTGCATGAGTGTTCGCGCTGAACTGGACGCGCACGGACTCGCGCCGCGCAAAAAGTGGGGACAGAATTTTCTCACCGATCCGCGGATTCTGGAAAGCATCGCCGACGCGGCGGAACTGACCGATACGGATGTCGTGCTCGAGATCGGACCCGGCATGGGGCATCTCACGCGCGTCCTGGCGCGCCGCGCGCGGAACGTGGTCGCGGTCGAGGTAGACCCAGGATTGACGGCGCGACTCGAAACCGAATTCGCCGACACGCCGAACGTCAAGATTGTTTTCGGCGATGTGTTGCAAGCCGAACCGCACGCGTGGGTGTCACGCGCGCTCGGCGAGATTGGCTCTTTCAAAATCGTGGCGAACTTGCCGTACTATATCACCTCGGCGATCTTGCGCCACGTCTTGCAAGCCGCGCACAAACCGCGCGTCATGGTCGTGATGGTGCAACGCGAAGTAGCGCAACGCCTAATCGCGCATCCGCCAGACATGAATCTGCTGGCAGTCAGCGTCCAGTTCTTCGCGCAAGTCCAGGTGATGCGTGTGATTCCCGCTGGCGCGTTTTACCCGCGCCCCAAGGTGGACTCGGCGGTAGTGCGCTTGGATGTGTTCACCGCGCCGCCCGCGCACGCGTCCGATGTCAGGCGATTTTTCCAAATCGTGCGCGCGGGATTCGGCACGCGGCGCAAACAATTACGAAATGCCTTGATGAACGGACTGGGCTTGCCGTCGAGCGATGTGCTTGCCGCGCTCGCACAGGCGCACATCGAACCGATGCGGCGCGCCGAAACGTTGACGTTGTTCGAATGGGCGAACCTAGTTCGTGCGTTTGAAGCCGGTACCTATGGCGGACTTGAAACAAAAAATTTTGGTGGTTGACGATGATCGCTTGATCCGTCACGTGATCAGTCATTTCCTCGAAACGGACTATCTGGTGATGCAAGCATCCTCCGGGTTGGAGGGGCTTGCGCTCGCGCAAAACCATACGCCGGATTTGATTTTGCTCGACGTCATGTTACCCGGTATGGACGGGTACGAAGTGTGCCGCCGTTTGCGCGGGCTTTCGGGAACGACCAACACGCCGGTGATTATGCTGACCGCACTCGATCAAGTGGACGCCAAGATTCGCGGCTTGAACGCGGGCGCGGACGATTACCTGACCAAGCCGTTCAACCTCGACGAACTCAAGTCGCGTGTGCAGGCGCATTTACGGCGCAGCGCGCGCGACCTCAGCGCGAGTCCGCTCACCTTTCTGCCCGGCAACCCAGTCATCGAGCAAACGCTGGCGGCGCGTCTCGCCAGCCATACGCCATTTGCGATACTTTACATTGACCTCAATCATTTCAAACCGTTCAACGACGAGTACGGGTGGCTCAAAGGCGATGCGGTGATCAAATTACTTGCCAAAGTCATTCAGAATGCCGTCGCCTCGCAGGGCAGCGCGGACGATTTCGTCGGGCACGTGGGGGGCGATGACTTTGTGACTATAACAACGCCGGCGCGCGCGAGCCACATCGCGCAACAAATCATCACCTTGTTCGACAGCGCGATGCCGGAGCATTACGATGCCGAAACCCGCAAACGCGGGTACATCGAATCCAAAGACCGCGTGGGATTGCCCACGCGCTTTCCAATCACGAGTGTTGCGATCGCGATTATCACGAACGAACAGCGCCGACTTGAGCACCCCGCCCAGGTTGCCGCGCTTGCCGCTGAAGTCAAACGCGTCGTCAAATCACATCCCGGCAGTCATTTCGCTTTTGACCGTCGCGGGCGCTAACCGCAGGGAGGGACCTATGTTAGGTCAAACACACAGCGTGGCAGAGTCGCCGCTCGAACGTGAACTGCGTGCTCGACTTGCCGGAACTAAACCATTAGCATTTTTGAAAATTGATATGATCGGTTTTAGGACCTACATCGAGGAGTACGGTTACGAAAAGGGCGATGCGGTCATCACCATGCTCGGTCGAGTGATTCAAGAGTGTCTGGACACGACTCTGCCCGCGGAGAATTTCGTCGCGCATTTGGGCTGGGATGAATTCGGCGTCATCACGGCGCCCGAACGCGCCGAGCGACTAGCGCAAGCGATCATCGCGCGTTTCGACGCGTCCATTGCCGAATATTACAACGCGGAGGCGCGCACCCAAGGGTTCGTTGATCGCGTGGATCGCCGCGGCAATCCCTACCGCGCGCCCTTGATGGGTGTCGCAATTGCGATTGTCTCGAATGAGAACCGCGCGCTGATGCATCCACTCCAGATCACCCAAATCGCATCGGAAGTGCGCGGCTATTTGCGCTACACACCGAACAGTCGCTACGCGTTTGACCGTCGCCAAAAGTAGGAGTATAATCCGCGCCGTTTCCCTGTACCACGCGGAGGTAGCGAATTATGCCGTTATATGAGTACGAGTGTGAGAGTTGCGGAGTTCATTTCGAAAAAATCCAGTCCGTGCAAGCCGAACCGATTCGGCAATGTCCGGATTGTTCTGGCGTCGTTCACAAAGTTTTCCATCCAGCCGGGATCATCTTCAAGGGTTCAGGTTGGTACATCACCGATAGTCGCAAGTCCACGTCGAGCACGGTAACCGGCGACAGCGCCAAAAAAGAGACGCCCGAGTCTAAGCCGGCAACCACGACACCCGAAGCTAAACCCAGCGCCGCCACGACGGAATCGAAAACCGAAACCAAAACCTAATCGCGCGGCTCGCGCGGTCCAAATGAATCGGGGACAGTTCGCATGGCGGACTGTCCCCGATTCGTTTCTGTTCTGCCGATATTATCACAACTGAAAATTGCTCACCGCCGGCACAATCTTGAAATTGAGATTGAGCACAAACGTGGACAAGCGCTCGATGAGCGATTTCCATTCCTCGCTGGCGAGAATATTGTCGAGCGCCGCGCGATCTTCCGTAACCGCGCCCGTCAGAATTTGCGGCGCGTTGCCGTAGATCGTGTACCACGCTTCGGTCGGTTGCAAGCCCAAGCGGACCATGCGCGGCGCAAACTCTTGCGCGACAAACTCAAAGTACTCGGACTCCTTACCGTTGCGAATATCCCATGTCATCAACAATTTGATCATTCGTTACTCCAATTGAACTGCGGCGGCATCATAACAAACATTTTTGTTTTAAGCAAGGGGGCGCAATGCGCGCAGTGATACAACGTGTGCGACAAGCCAGTGTGCATGTGGACGACCAGGTGATCGGCGCGATTGGCGCGGGCTTGGTCGTGCTCGTCGGCGTGACGCACGACGATGCCGAGCGCGACGCGCAGTGGCTCGCGCAAAAAATCGCGACGCTCCGCATCTTTGAAGACGCCGACGGCAAGTTCAATCTCTCGATACGCGATGTAGGCGCGAGCGCGCTCGTCGTGTCCCAGTTCACACTCTACGCGGACGCGCGGCGCGGGCGTCGCCCCGATTTCGTTGACGCCGCGCGACCCGAGATCGCCGAGCCGCTCATCGCGCGTTTCGTCGCGCTCTTGCGCGAGCAAGGCATCCCGGTCGAGACCGGTCAATTCCAAGCGCGCATGCTCGTTACGATTCTCAACGACGGACCGGTAACGATCATTCTCGATTCCCCGGAAAAGAATTTATGATTTCTGATTTCTGATTTCAAAATCAGAAATCAGAAATCGAAAATTACTGAGCCGGTTGTTGCCAACTGCCGCTCACGTCAATCAGCTTGGTTTGATCGTACACGTTTTGCAATCCGCGACAGTCGAACGTTCCTCCCAACGCATCGCGCACGACGACGACGCAACTCTGCGCCCAGCGATAATCCTCTTGATCGAAGCGCACGCCCGGAATCACTTGCAAGTCAATGATCGAAATCCCCGGCTTGCCATCGTACGTGCCCGCGCCTTTGAACGGCGCAATGTGAATGTTGATGAAATACTCGCACTCGCGGCATTGCGAATTCGGAATCGAAGTACCAATCGAAATCTCGCTCCCCGGCGCAATGTCCACGCGAGTACGCATCGGCAAATCCACTTCGAGGTTCGCCGCGCCAGTCGCTTTGAGATGGAACACGCCGACGCGACTGCCGGTCAAAATCGTCTTGTCACTGCCCACGAGGATGTTCAGCGCGAACGCGTTGGATTCCTTGACGATCAGAATGTCATAGATCGCGCCTTGCGATTTCGTAATGACCGTCGTCGCGTAGCCGGCGGTATGCGCGCGGCGCACGAAATCATCCCGCAGCTTGTCCGCGTTCAGATCGGTGGTGCTCCACGTCGCATTGCCGCGCACGATGCCGGTAAATTCTATATTCGTCGGCATCGCGACATCGCTGACCCACCACGCGGGCACACTGCCGACTGGCGTCGGCGCGCGCGTCGCGGTCGGTGCGACCTGGGTCGGCGCGCGCGCGGTTGCCGTCGGTTCCGGCGTCGGCGCGGACGCGAGGTTGAGGGGACCGCACGCGAACAGTACGAACGCGATCAACGCGACAGCGATCATGCTCCAGGATTTCACACACACTCCTTGCGTGGGGCTAATTTCCAATTTGCCAATTTTGTAAACTGGAAATTTGCGCTACAGTTTGTCCAGAAACGGCTCGGTGTGAACCACAACGCGTCCCAGTTCCGGAAATTCGCGGCGCAGACGATTCTCCATCTCTTCGGCAACCGCATGCACCTCGGCAATCGTCAAGTGGGCGTCAATCAACAAATGTAACGCGAGATAAACATGACCGTCCACGCGTTGCACCTGGATGTCCTGGCATCCGCGCGCGTGCGGAATCTCACGCCACAATGTTTGGATCTGTTCGAGATAGCGCGCGGATTGGCGCGCATTCAGTTCCTTGCCCATGCGGAGCACTTCAGCGCGCGGCTCGATATGGACGTTGATATCGCCAATCGCATAGGCGCGTTGAACATCCGCGAATTCCGCGCGCAACTGGGTTTCGAGTTCGGTCGCGCGCGCGTGCGCCTGCTCGAACGTCGCGTTCGGTACCACTTCGAGATCGAGGTCTATCCACATTCCGCGCGACGTGAGATGCGTCGTGATGTTATGCACCGCGAAATGTCCGCGCGCGGCGACCGTCTGGACCCGTTCGATGACGCCTTCGTGTTCGGCGACCGGCACGGTATGCACGACGACATCGGCTTTGGCTTCGACCGCGCGGACCGCGTCTTGCACTGCGCGTGTGACCGTGTGACTTTCCTCGAAGGACAGGTAACGCGGTACCGCCACGCGCAAATCCACAAAAATGTGATTGCCGGATCCGCGCACGCGCGTTTGGAGAACATGATAAACGCCTTCCACGCGCGCGACCGCATCCACGATTTTTTGCGCCAGACCGTGCGGTGCGCGATCAATCAACGCATCCACCGCGCGCTTGCCCAGTGCGATGCTCACGTAAATCACAATCGCCGCGACGACGAGCGCGGCAACCGCGTCTGCGCGCGCCAAGAGGTCGCCGCGCCCGATCAGTTCGCCTAGTTTGACCAACGCCAAACCGACGATGACGACGGACGAACTCCAGATGTCTGTGCTAAAGTGCAACGCGTCCGCTTCGAGCGCCTGGCTCTGATATTTTTTCGCGGCGCGATACAACACGCGCGAGCGCGAATAATCAATGACAATCGAAACGCCCATCGTTACAAAAGCCCAGACGCTGGGATCCACCGCGACGTTCTCGAAAAAGATCCGCTGGATGCCTTCGTAAATGATCCAGATGCACGTGATGAACAAGAGAAAAGTTTCCGCGAGCGCGCTCAAGTTCTCGACCTTGCCGTGACCGTAGGGGTGAGCTTCATCCGCCGGGCGGTCACTGACGCGCACCGCGAAAAACGTAATGAGCGCGGCGGCAAGGTCGAGCGCCGAGTGCGCGGCTTCGGCGAGAATGCCAAGACTGCCGGTCATCAAGCCGATGACGAGTTTCATCGAGGTCAGGAAAATCGCGGCAATGACCGAGGTCATTGCCGCCATTCCTTTTTCGCGCTGCTGTGTTTGCATGGTGATCGTTTCAGTCACGTTGAAATCTCCGCTTGCTCGCGCGTACGAGTCGCACGCGCCATTGCTGTTTGATCGTTTGCCAACGCGTCGGCGGCGTCATCAACCTTTGAATCTGCGCGAGTTGTTCGCGCGCGGATGCCTCGCCCGCGGCAAAACAATCGTCCGCCATATCGAAATCCATCAAGCCGACGTGCTGGACATTCGGGTGGATGATGATATCGGGCGGCGCTTGCGCGAGCCGCGTCTCACGAATCAATTTGCTCATCACGCCAATCGCGCGCGCGGTGACGCGAACGATCTTGCGATTCTCCGCCGACGACACAATCGCGGTCACGAGCGCATCGCGATTCAGCGGACGCGCGCCCGCCGTCGTAAACACCGGCACGTCCGCCGAGAGGTCAATCGCGATGACGCGCTCCGCGCCGAGGCGACGCGCGACGTCGCACGGCACCGGGTTGAGCGCGCCGCCGTCAATGAACGTGCGCTCGCCGATTTTCACCGGCGCGAAAAAACCGGGAAACGCCGCGCTCGCGCACACCGCGTCAATCGCCATGCCCGCGTCGAACACGACTTCTGCTTGGGCTTCCAGATCCACCGCGACGCACGCGAACTTGCGCTGGAACTCTTCGATGCGCGTCGTGCGACCCAGTTCGATTTCGAGCGCGTGGCGCAACCCGTCGGTGCTGAACAAGCCCATCCCGGTACGATCGAACGCGAGCAACTGCAACAACGTCCACCGGCGCATGATCGCTTCGATCTCGTCGAGCGATTTGCCGGCGGCATAGAGCGCACCGACAATCGCGCCTGCACTCGTCCCGGCGACGTACTCGATGCGCGCGCCGGTGGATTCGACGACGCGCAACGCGCCCAGATGCGCCAGTCCTTTCGCGCCACCACCGCCTAACGCCACTCCCAGTTTCATTTGGGTTACCTCGTGACTGCCCAACCTTGCTGATGACCTTCGCAAGGATGGGCGGGCTGATGCGTTCCTTAAAATAGAAAAACGCCTCTCTTGCGCGTGAACGCAAAAGAGGGTCTACTCCGACGGTTCGCTTCAGCGCGAATTTATTTGACGACAAGCACCGGCGCACGCGCGTGGTGCATCACCCGGTCGCTCACACTGCCCAGCAACAAACCTTCGAACGAACCCAGCCCGCGCGAGCCGACGACGATCAACTCGCATTGTCGCACTTGCGCGACATTCAAAATCGCGTCTGCCGCGCGACCTTCGAGTAATTCCGTCACCACATCGAGTTTCGTATCGGCAAGTTTCGCCTTGGCTTCGGCGATGACCGCTTCGCCGGCGGCAATCGCGTGCGACTCGAACCGATCCAATTCCGGCGCACCCAATTGATGCGGGACTGGACCGAACGCGTGAACGACGACGAGTTGCGCGACGGATTGGCGCGCCAGGTCTTGTGCGACAACCAACGCCTTGTAGGAGTGCGCCGAACCATCCAGCGCGACCAAAATTCGTTTGAACATGGCGAGACTCCTTTCCGCGTGAGGACAGTGCGATGATAACACACAAGTATACGCGTGTCAAAAAAATCGGGGCGAATTAGGATGCGGACGCTTCGCGCGTGGACTTGCGGATATGAAAAATCCGCGTCCCCCAAAAAAGAATCCAGGTTTCTTAGAGAAACCTGGATTCTGACTAGCGTTTTCATTGGGCAGGTCCTACCAGTACGCGACCAGTACGATCAACGCGAATGCGCCACTCAAACCCAGTTCGATGAATCCCAGATGTTTGAGATTGATGCGCGCAGGGCGATTCAGCACGCCGCCCAGCATTTTACACATCGCCGGCGCAAACGCGGCGAGCGCAAGCGCGGGCACCCATCCGACTACTGTACACGCGCCGATGAGCGCAAACGCGAGCGCGTGGTACAAAATCGTTTGGCGTCCCGCCCACAACCGCACGCGCCAAGGCGCGTTCGGCGCGACGGCGCGCGGTTGTTCGCGCACTTTGAACTTGACGTAGAAAATCGTGCCGCCAAAGTAGAGCGCGTTCAGAATGTACAACGCGAGCGCGGTCTCGTCCAGCGCGCGCGTCGCGACGAGATACGCGCCCGGCGCGCCGAGCGCCAGACCCGCGATGCCAAGCCACTCGCCGGCGAGACTCATCTCTGCGCGGCGCGACGCCAGCCACAGGTATATCGCGAGCGTAAGCGCGCCGAGCGCGGCGAACGGAAGCAACAACCAGAGTTGCGTCATCACGAACAATGCAACACCGCCGATGCCGGTGATCGCGGCGTAGATGATGCTCCAACGAATCGCCGCGCGCCGCACACTCGCATCACGCGAACGAAACGTGAGCATGAGCGGATAACGCAGAAGAAAAAAGCCGAACGCGGTGAGCGCGAACAAGATTGTCGCGACGTTTATCGTTTTGCCCGCCGCGATGCCAACGCACAACGGCACCAGAAACATCGCCCACGCGCCATGCTCCCGCGGGAAATTCACGCGCACATTATTTTTTCGAGATTCCATTCTGACTCGACCTCAAACGACATTGCGAAAATTATCGCATGAGACCAGAGAAGATGCAATGACAAATGTCACAAGGCAAGTACCACTCTTGTCAACTTATCGCGTTCCGAGTAGAATAGCGCCAACATACTCAAAGGAGAGAATGATCTATGGCAATTCCCGAACGCAATCTGGCGCTTGAACTTGTACGCACGACCGAAGCCGCGGCGCTTGCCGCCGCGCGATGGATGGGACGCGGCAACAAGAATAGCGCCGACCAAGCCGCCGTGGACGCGATGCGCTTGATGCTCGACACCGTTGAGATTGACGGTGTGGTCGTGATTGGCGAAGGCGAAAAGGATCACGCGCCGATGCTGTACAATGGCGAACGCGTCGGCGCGGCAGTGACCACGCGCGAAGCCGCCGTGCCGGTGCCGGCGGTTGACATCGCCGTGGATCCGATTGATGGCACACGTTTGCTTTCGCTTGGTTTGCCGAACGCCTTGTCCGTCGTCGCCATTGCGGAACGCGGCACGATGTTTGCGCCGGGACACCTGGTGTACATGGACAAGCTCGCGGTCGGCGCGGCGGCGCGCGGCAAGGTGGACATTAACGCGCCGGTCAAACACAACCTCGAAGCAATCGCGCGCGCGAAAAGCAAACTCGTCAGCGATCTCACCGTCGTCGTGCTCGACCGCCCACGCAATCAAAAGTACGTGGATGAAGCGCGCGCGTTCGGCGCGCGGCTCAAACTCATCACCGATGGCGATGTTGCCGCGGCGCTCTCGACCGCACTCGAAGGGACGGGCGTGGATGTGTTGTTCGGCATCGGCGGCTCACCCGAAGCGGTGATTAGCGCGTGCGCGATGAAATGTCTCGGCGGCGAGATTCAATGCCGCTTGTGGGCGCGCGATGATGCCGAACGCGATTACGCCAAGCAGATGCATTACTCGCTCGAAACTCCATTGCTGAATGACGACCTCGTGCGCAGCGATAACGTGTACTTTTCCGTGACCGGGATCACCGACGGCGAACTGGTACGCGGCGTGCACTATGTCAGCGGCGGTGCGACGACCGAATCGCTCGGCGTGCGGTCGCGCTCGGGCACCGTGCGCCGCATCCTTGCTACGCATCGCTGGGAAAAACTCAATCAAATTTCACAGATCGAGTACAGCGGCTCGTGAATCGAATGGCGGTTGTCAGAATTCGGAATTCGGAATTGGGAATTCTGACGACTGCTAAGCGCGGAGTTGTTGAACCATGTCCTCGCGAGTTACGGATCGCGTCACGCAGGCGCGACGCCAGCGTTTTGTCGGGCGCGATGTTGAGCGCGCGCTGTTCGTTAACGCGCTTGCCGCGTCCGAGTTGCCCTTTCAAATTCTTTACGTCTGCGGTCCGGGTGGCGTCGGTAAAACCACGCTACTCCGCGAATTTACGCATCTCGCCGAACAAGCTCATATCTCCGCGCATTACGTGGACGCGCGCCATTTCGATCCCGCGCCGGAATCGTTTCTCGCTGCGCTGGGAATAGACACCCCGCTCCAAACGCTCGCGCAATCATCCCGCCGCGTGATTTTGGTAGACACGTACGAAACGCTCGCACCGCTCGATGCGTGGCTGCGTGAAGTATTTCTACCCCAGGTCTCCGATCAGGTTTTGCTCGTCCTTGCCGGACGCGACGCGCCCACGCCGCCGTGGCGCGCCGACGAAGGTTGGTCGAGTCTGTTGCGCGTCATCGCGCTCCGCAATCTCAGCCCCGATGAAAGCCGCGTGTTGCTCGAACGCCGCCAAGTGCCGGCGCATCAGCACAACGCGGTGCTCGATTTTACGCACGGGCATCCGCTCGCCTTGTCGCTCGTGGCGGACGTGTTCGCGCAGCGACCTGGCTTGGAATTTCAACCGGAACGCGCGCCCGATGTCATCAAGACTCTGCTCGAACAATTCGCGCAAAAAGTGCCGGGACCCGCGCACCGCGCCGCGCTCGAGGCGTGCGTGCTCGTGCGACTCACGACGGAATCGCTCCTCTCCGAATTGCTCGCGATGCCGGACGCGCGCGAACTATTCGATTGGTTGCGCGGTCTGTCGTTCGTTCAAGCCGGACCCCAAGGATTATTCCCACATGATCTTGCGCGCGAGGCGATGTCGGCGGACATTCGTTGGCGCAACCCAGACTGGTACCGCGAACTGCACAAACGCGCGCGCAATTATTACATGCGCCAACTCGCGCAGGCAAGCGGCGGCGATCAACCGCGCGTGCTCGCCGATTACATCTTTTTGCATCGCGATAACCCGGTCGTGCGGTCGCTCTTTCAATGGCAGGAAAGCGCGAGCGCGTTGGCGGACGCGATGCAACCGACTGACCGCGACACCATTCTCGCGATGGTGACGCAGCACGAAGGCGTTGCGTCCGCGCGCATCGCGGCGCATTGGCTTGCGCGTCAACCGCAAGGCATCGTCGTCTTTCGCGAGCCGAACAAGCCGCCTACCGGTTTTCTCGCGCTCGTGTCGCTCGACCGAGCGACGCCGGATGACCTCAAAGCCGATCCGGCTACGCGCGCTGCACACGAGTACCTCCGCAAGAACGCGCCGTTGCGCGCTGGCGAAATCGCCACGCTGTTCCGGTTCTGGATGGCGCGCGATACGTATCAATCCTTCTCGCCGATTCAAAGTTTGATCTTCATCATCATCGTGCGACACTATCTCACGATGCCCGCGCTCGCGTTCACGTTCATTCCTTGCGCGCAACCCGACACCTGGTCTGCCGGTTTTGCGTACGGCGATATCGCGCGTTTACCGGAAGCGGATTTTACGATTGGCGGAAAACACTTTGGTGTCTTTGGTCACGATTGGCGCGCGCGTCCGCCGATGACCTGGCTCGCGCTGATGGCAGAACGCGAGGTCGGGAGCGGCGCACCGACCGCGACATTGCCGACCCAGCCGTTGCTCGTGTTGAGCCAGGAAGAATTCGCGGCGGCAGTGCGCGACGCGTTGCGCGAGTACGCGCACGCCGATCTTTTGCGAACCAATCCACTCTTGCAATCGCGTCTCGTGGTTCAGCGCGCCGCGCTGGACGCGCCGAATGCCGCGCGCATCGCCGCGTTGCAAGCGTTGCTCAAAGAATCCGCCGAGTCACTCCAGTCCGCTCCGCGTTTCGCCAAGATGTATCGCGCGGTATATCATACGTACTTGAAACCCGCGCCAACGCAAGAGCAAGCCGCGGAAATGCTCGACCTGCCGTTCAGCACCTATCGGCGACATTTGAAGGACGGCATTGATCACATCCTCGAATCGCTGTGGCAACAAGAGATCGGGAAATAAACCGCACGTTGCTTTACGCGATTGAACATCTCTAACTCGGACAAGCCAATCAGGGTAAATTTGGACGCGGATGAACGCGGATGAACGCGGATTATTTTCGCGAAACGTCTGCGTTTATCCGCGTTCATCCGCCTCCAAAAGGTCTTTGCCTTTGCGCGATTATTTCGTTTGCCCCGCACCAACACTCTGCACGCGTCCACGCAAGAATTCCACAAACCGCCTTTGTGTTAGCAAAACTTTACACAACATTTACCTTCTCCTTGTCTTCTAATCAACCATCCTTAACGCCCTTTCCCTAAAATCGGTCTCGTGAGTAGCGGACAAGTTCAGGAAAGGAAAACACTCGTTTATGAAACGAATTCTCTTCGTTGATGTCCGTAACGCGACGCGGAGTCAAATTGCCGAAGCGTGGTTCAATCACCTCGCGGACGCATCCTGGCAAGCGCAATCGTGCGGCACGATGCCGGCGCACGCGCTCGATGAACGCGCGGTTCAAGTGATGGCGGAAGTGGGCGTTGACCTGCGCGCCGGTACTCCGAAACGAGTCAGTCAACAAGCGACCGCGCGCGCAGACATCATCGTGTTGATGGGAAAAGATATTCAACCGTATGCGTTCAACACGGCGCGCATTTGGGAATTCCAAGACCTGTCCGGCGAATCCGTTGAACAGGTTCGCTTCTTGCGCGAGCGGATTCGTGCCCGCGTGCAAGATTTGATCGCAGAGATTCGGCTGATAGAATTTGAATCGGTGAACACCGCCTCGGAATGGCGTGCGTTGATGGCGTGTCTAGCAAATGCCTAGCAGAGAAACGATTAATTTTGACAATGATCATAGATTCGATCAAACCAACTGAACCGTCACTGATCCGCGATTCGCTCGCCTGGGTCGAGCAACCCTCCACGTTAATCCGCCTACCCAATCGGCACAATCCCCTTTTACAGCAAGTCCTCGACCGCGTGAATGCCGATACCGAATTGCACGCGCTCTGGCACGCGCAAAATGTGAATGCCGTCGAACGACTCGGCATGAACGATCACGGTCCGGTGCACATGCAAATCGTCGCCAACATCGCGCTGCGCTTGCTGCGGTTGATCGTAGACCGCGCGATAACACCCGACCTCGTCGTGAACTATGCCACCCCGTACAAACTGGGCGACGCCGATGCCGAAGTCGTGGTCGTCCTCGCCGCGCTGTTGCACGACCTGGGCATGTCCATTCACCGCGTCGCGCACGAAGACTATTCGCTCTTCATCGCGATCCCCGTGATTGATCGCGTACTCGACGGCTTGTATCCGCCCGGTGCGCGCGCAATCATGCGCTCGGAGATTCTACACGCGATCATTTCGCATCGCGCCCAAGGCAAGCCGCTGACGATTGAAGCCGGCGTCGTGCGCGTGGCAGACGCGCTCGATATGACCAAGGGTCGCTCGCGCATCGTCTTCGAGCAAGGCAACTATAACGTTCACTCAGTCTCCGCTGCCGCGATTGAAAAAGTAGAGATCACCCACGGCGAGGCGAAAGCCGTGCGCGTGCGAATTGTGATGAACAACTCGGCGGGCATTTATCAGGTGGACGAGTTGATGAAGGAAAAATTACGCGGTTCGGGAATCGAACAGTATCTCGAAGTCGAAGCCGTTACTGATGGAATAACCGATAAAAAATTAGTGCAATTGTTGCGAGTATAACCTCGCCAAGCGAAATCTCTCAGGAGGAGATGAATGTTCAACAAGTTCTTTTTGTTCACCGCCTTGCTCGGTCTCATCGTGCTTGCCACCGCGTGCGCCAGTCCAACGACCGCGCCGAGCAGCGCGCAACCGACCGCCGCGCCGAAAGCCGGCGCGGTGACGATTAACGGCGCGGGCGCGACGTTCCCGTTCCCGCTCTACTCGCGCTGGTTCTACGATTACGCGTTCGTAGACACATCTGCCAAGTTCAATTATCAATCCATCGGCTCCGGTGGCGGCATCGCGCAAATCACCGCCAAGACCGTTGACTTTGGCGCGAGCGATGCGATTCTCACCGACGCGCAGTACACCGCCGCCAAGAACATCCAGATGATCCCAACGGTTGCCGGCGCAATCGTTCCGGTGTACAATATCAAAGACACCGATGGCAAAGTCATTATTACCACGCTCCAATTCCCGTACACCTCGCTCGCCGACATTTATCTTGGCAAGATCAAAAAATGGGACGACCCAGTTTTGAAGAACGCCAACCCGAACATCAAACTGCCATCGAAGGACATCGCCGTGGTCCGCCGCTCGGATGGTAGTGGCACGACGTTTGCCTACACCGATTATCTCGCGCAAGTGAGCGCCGAGTGGAAAGAAAAAGCGGGCAGCGCCTCGTCCGTCAAGTGGCCCGTCGAAGGGATCGGCGGCAAGGGCAATGAAGGCGTCGCCGCGATGGTGGGCTTGAACGATGGCGCGATCGGATACGTCGAATTCGCGTACGCCAAACAGAACAACCTGGTCTTCGGCGCGGTGCAAAACAAAGCCGGCGAGTTCGTGAAACCCAGCATCGAAGCAGTGCAAGCCGCGATGGCAGAATATGGCACGAACATGGGCGACAAGCTCGCGCTCTCGATCGCGAACGCGCCGGGCAAAACCTCGTGGCCCATCGCGACCTACACGTACTTGCTCGTCTACATGGACCAAACCGATTGTGTCAAAGGCAAAAAAGTTGTAGACTTTATCAAGTGGGTGTTGAGTGATGCGAACGCCGAAGCGTCCGCCAAGTCGTTGGATTACATCCCACTGCCGGATTCGGTGAAGAAGCAAGTGCTCGACAAAGTGAGCAAGGTCACTTGCCAGGGCAAGGCGTTCTAAATTCTGGAATGATAACAACACGTCAGACCTTCCAGGTTTTTGGAAACCTGGAAGGTCTTGGCGCGTAGAGGAAAAAACAATGTCTGTCGTTTCCGCCGCCAAAAAACGCTCAGCCGTTTCGCGGTTCAATGCGTTGATTCGTCGCACCGGACACGGCGACGTGATTTTCCGCGCGCTGACGATTCTCGCCGGGATTGCGGTTCTGGGGACCGTGCTCGCAACGGGCTATAGTCTGTGGGATACCACGCCTTTGCCGCGCGAGAAATTTGGTCTGGGATTTCTCTGGAGCAATGATTGGGATCCGGTGCGGGAGGAATTCGGCGCGCTTCCCTTCATCTACGGCACACTCCTGACTTCAGTGCTTGCCCTATTGATGGCAGTGCCGGTCGGCGTGGGCATTGCAATTTTTCTCGCCGAACTTGCGCCGGACTGGGTGCGTCAGCCCGTCGGGTACCTCATCGAACTGCTCGCCGCCGTGCCCAGTGTGATTTTCGGCTTGTGGGCGTTGTACGTCCTGATCCCGGTGCTGGTCAAACCGACTTCCGAGTTCCTCAACACAAACCTGGGATTCCTACCGATATTTGCGGGTCCCATTTTTGGACCTAGCCGGCTCGCGGCTTCCGTCGTATTGTCCGTCATGATTTTGCCTACGATCAGCGCGCTGTGCCGCGACGTATTTCTCGCGATTCCGAACGCGCAACGTGAAGCGGCGCTCGCGCTCGGCGCGACGAAATGGGAAATGATTTCCCAGGTGTTAGTGCCGTACGGCATGTCCGGTATTCTCGGCGCGATCATCCTGGGTTTGGGGCGCGCGCTCGGCGAGACGGTCGCGGTCACGATGGTCATCGGCAACAATCGCGATCTCACTTCCTCGATTTTGCATCCTGGGTATACGATGGCAAGTATCATCGCGAATGAATTTGCCGAAGCGACGTACGAACTCTATGTGCAATCGCTCGTCGAAATTGGCTTGATTCTATTTGTGATTACGCTCATTCTCAATTCGATTGCGCGATTATTGGTGTGGCAAGTCGCTCGACGGGCACCAACGGAGGCGCGCGCATGACGACGCAAACCATTGCAGTTGCTAAATCCTCATCGCGATTCCAAGTGGGCGGCGCGCACTATCAAACGCGGAAATGGGTGAACCGCGTGATGTTGTTCTTGTGTGGCGCAGCGGCGTTTCTCGCC
Organism: Chloroflexota bacterium; assembly: GCA_016219275.1. Taxonomy (NCBI): domain Bacteria; kingdom Bacillati; phylum Chloroflexota; species Chloroflexota bacterium. The sequence goes on along the minus strand of JACRBM010000028.1, from coordinate 45,831 downwards.
ATCGTTCCACTCATCTGGATCGTTGCCTATGTAACCCAGGAAGGCGGACGATTCCTGAGTTTCGATTTCTTTACGCAACTGCCTACGCCGGTCGGCGTTCCCGGCGGCGGCGTGTTCAATGGAATTATCGGGTCGGGGATCGTCGTCGGGATCGCTTGCCTGCTCGCGATTCCGGTCGGCATTGTGGCGGCGTTTTACGCGGCGGAACATCCCAACACACCGCTGGGCATCGCGATGCGTTTCGGCACCGATGTCTTGTCCGGCGTCCCTTCGATTGTAATGGGAATTTTCGCCTACGCGATTATCGTTCTGCCGCAAAAACATTTTTCCGCGTGGTCGGGCGGGATTGCGCTCGCGATCATCATGTTGCCGATTGTCTTGCGGACGACCGAAGAGATGCTCAAACTTGTGCCGCGCAATTTGCGCGAAGGTTCGCTCGCGCTGGGGGCATCCGAATGGAAAACGACGGTCCAAGTGACGTTGCCTGCCGCGATCAACGGCGTCGTGACCGGCATCATGCTGGGAATTGCGCGCGTCGCCGGGGAAGCCGCGCCGATGATCTTTACCGCGTTCGGCAATCCGAACATGAACACCGATCTCGATCAACCGACGGCGACGTTGCCGCACATGATCTACGTGTACGCCATCTCGCCCTATAAAGATTGGCACGACAAGGCATGGACGACCGCGTTTGTGTTGATCGTGCTTGTGTTGGGTTTGAACATCGCCGCGCGCTTGTTCACGGCGTGGCGTCTCAAAAAGATGGGTTGGCACTAACCAAGAACTCTGCTAAAATGGGAGCGCATCCATGATGACCGACCAGCGTGTCGCGCCGAATAATGATCCTCAAAAAGTGAAGGCGTTTGTGCGGGCTTTGAACGATAACGTCCATGCGGACGAGACGACGAACGTCGCCGTCAAGATGCAGGTCAAGAACCTGAATTTCTATTACGGCACGCATCGCGCGCTCGAAAACATTTCGCTCGACATTTTCGAACATCGCATCACCGCGCTGATTGGACCTTCGGGTTGCGGCAAGTCCACGCTCTTGCGCGCCTTGAACCGGATGAACGACCTTGTGCCGAAAACACGCGCCGAGGGCGAGGTTTTGCTCGACGGTGAAAACATCATTGCGCCCAATGTAGACGTGGTCGAAATTCGTCGCCGCGTGGGGATGGTGTTTCAACGACCGAATCCGTTTCCCAAATCCATTTACGATAATGTCGCGTACGGACCGCGCCTGCTCGGCGTGACCCAACGCCGCGATCTCGACGACATCGTGGAAAAATCGTTGCGCGCCTCCGCGTTGTGGGACGAAGTGAAAGACAAATTGCACGAATCCGGTCTCACGCTGTCCGGCGGACAACAACAACGCTTGTGCATCGCGCGCACGATTGCCATCGAACCCGAAGTGATTTTGATGGACGAGCCGGCGTCCGCGCTCGATCCGATCTCGACGTACAAGATCGAAGAGTTGATGCAGGAACTCCGAAAAGAATTCACGATTGCCATTGTGACACACAACATGCAACAAGCCGCGCGCGCGTCGGACTATACTGCGTTCATGAGCTGGCAGATGACCTCGGCGTTGTCGTTCGATGCGCCGCGCACGGCAGAAAATATTGCCACGCTCAACGCGACCAAAGCGCAAGCGGGGCGCATCATCGAGTTTGGCGCGACGCGCGACATGTTCACGAATCCAAGACAAAAAGAAACCGAAGACTATATCACCGGACGATTTGGATAGTTTGGTTGGATTGTGCGATAGTGCGATAGTGCGATAGTCGCCGCGCCTCCGAACTTCAACCATCGCACTATCGCACTATAGAACTATCGCACTATCGCACTAGACACTAGGAGACTTATGCCGCGCGATACTTTTGAAAAATTAATCGCCAACCTAAAAAATCAATTGCTCGAACTGGGACAGCTCACCTCGCGCACGATTGCGGATGGCGTCGAGGCGCTCAAGACGCGCGACCGCGTGTTAGCGCAGTCGCTCATCGAACGCGACAAGGAGATCAATCGTCTGCGCTATGTGATCGAAGAACAATCCTACGAATTGATCGCGACGCAACAACCCCTGGCGAGTGACTTGCGTGAAATTCTCTCGATCTTGTTGATCGCGATCGAGCTGGAACGGATCGCGGATCATTCCAAGAATCTCGGCGAGATTGTGATTCACATGGGGAATGAGCCGCTGCTCAAGCCGTTGATTGATATCCCCCGCATGGCGGATATTTGCGACTCGATGTTGAAGCAGGCGCTCGATGCGTTCGTGCGGAACGACGCCGAACTGGGACGCGCGGTCGCCGTTCGCGACGATGAAATTGATCAACTCTACAAACAGATCTTTCGCGAGCTATTGACGTTTATGCTCGAAGACGCACGCACGGTGACGCGCGCGATGAACCTGCTCTTCGCCGCGCACAATCTCGAACGCATCGGCGACCGCATCACGAACATCGGCGAGCGCGTGATCTACGCGGCAACCGGGCGACTGGAAGAATTGAATACGGAAGAGGTCATCAGCGAGTAGCACTTTCGACAGAATCCAGGTTTCTCCCCTTCGGAGAAACCTGGATTCTGTCGAAGGAATCGCACAAGAGAACGAGCCGGTTATGGAATTACCCATCCCATCCCATTTTCAAGTTGGTCAGGTTGGTCAGGTCTGGCGCGTCCCTTACGAACAACGCGCAGTTGAAGCTGCCGAATGGGCGCGCCAATATCATCTCGCGCCGGCTTCCGCCGATGCGTTCAAGATTTGTCTCGTCGCGGTTGACGTTCAAAACACCTTTTGCATTCCTGGGTTCGAGTTGTACGTGGGCGGACGCTCCGGCACCGGCGCGATAGACGACAATCGCCGGCTGTGCGAGTTCATTTATCGCAACCTGGGCGCGATCACCGAAATCGTGCCGACGATGGACACGCATCAAGCCATTCAAATCTTTCACGCGATTTACCTGGTGAACGAGCAAGGCGAACATCCTGCACCGTTCACACTCGTTTCGGCTGATGCGGTTCGATGCGGCGTTTGGAAAATCAATCCCGCGCTTGCGCCCTTGCTCGGCATTCGCGCCGACCAAGGACAACGCTTGCTCGAACACTATGTTCAACAATTGGCAAGCGCAGGCAAGTACGATCTGACTATCTGGCCCTACCACGCGTTGCTGGGCGGCATCGGTCACGCGCTCGTGTCGGCATTCGAAGAAGCCGTTTTCTTTCACAGCGTCGCACGCGTGAGCCAACCCGATTTCCACGTCAAAGGCGATCATCCGTTTACCGAACACTATTCGGTGCTGGGTCCCGAAGTGCGGGAGGGACCGGACGGGCAAACTCTCGCCGACAAGACCGACAAATTTCTCCGCAAGCTCGAACAATTCGACGCGGTGCTCATCGCCGGCGAAGCCAAGAGCCATTGCGTCGCGTGGACGATTGCCGATTTGCTCGACGACATTCTCGTCCACGATCATCGCCTCGCCGAAAAAGTGTACTTGCTCGAAGATTGCACCTCGCCGGTCGTCGTGCCGGGTGTGATGGATTACACCGACCAAGCCGATGCCGCGTTCCAACGTTTTGCCGACGCGGGCATGCGCCTCGTTCGTTCGACAGATCCCCTCGCGAGTTGGGATGGGATTCGGTTGGATAAGCGGAGTTTGTAAAACTCTAGACCAAATGGTGAATCGAACGATGACAATTTCTGAAGCGATTATTTCCGGCGATACCGCCGACATTTATTTCCACCGTACGCGCGAAATTTTACGCCGCGAAGGCATTGACCCCGACGTGACGATGGAAATTTTCCCGACCCGCGCCGGGCTGTTGTGCGGGATGAACGAAGCGTTGCAATTGCTCGACGCGGTGTTGCCGCGCGACGCACGCGTGTGGCACGTACCCGAAGGTGCGGCGATGGAAACCAAGCAAGTCGTCTTGCGAATTCGCGCGCCGTACTCGGCGTTCGGCTTGTACGAAACCGCGCTCCTGGGTATCCTGGCATCGCAAAGCGGCTGGGCAACCGCCGCGCACGCAATTGTTGAAGCCGCCGCGCCGATCCCGATCATTTCATTCGGCGCGCGCCACGTCCATCCGAACGTCGCCGCGCAAATGGAGTACGCCGCGATCATCGGCGGGTGTGCGACGTGCGCGACGCCGGCGGGCGCGCGGCTCGCCGGGAAACAACCCTCCGGCACGATGCCGCACGCGTTGATTTTGATTCTCGGCGACACGGTGCGCGCGGTCCAAGCATTCGACAAGTGGATGCCGCCGGAGGTGAATCGCACCGCGCTCGTGGACACGTTCCGCGACGAAGCTGAAGAAGCATTGCGCGTCGCGTCCGCGCTGGGTGATCGGCTGTGGGGTGTGCGCCTCGACACGCCATCGGAACGCGGGCGCGTGACGCCTGACCTGGTGAAAGAAGTGCGCGCGCGACTCAACCAAGCCGGCTTTCCGCGCGTCAAGATTTTTGTCAGCGGCGGGATGGACGCGGAACGCATCGAACTATTCAAACGCGAAGGCGCGCCGGTGGATGGCTTTGGCGTGGGCAGTTCGATTAGCGGCGCGCCGCCGATTGATTTCACCGGCGATTTGAAAGAGATCGAAGGCAAACCGATTGCGAAACGCGGACGCATTCCCGGCATCATGCCGAATCCAAGATTGCAAGAGTGGGCGCGGTAAGTGGAGTAGTTCGTTGACCAAGTTACTGCTCGTCGAAGACGATCAAACTTTGCTCGAGACGCTGGCGTACAACCTGGGTCGTGAAGGTTACGACGTGGTGCGCGCGAGCGATGGCATTACCGCGCTCAACCTCGCGCGCGAACACAAACCCGATCTGATCATCCTCGACATCATGTTGCCCGAACTGGATGGCTTGTCCGTTTGCCGCACATTGCGCCGCGAATCGAACGTGCCGATCGTGCTGTTGACCGCGCGCGGCGGCGAGGTGGATCGCATCGTCGGGCTGGATAGCGGCGCGGACGATTACATCGTCAAGCCGTTCGCGCTCGGCGAACTGTACGCGCGCTTGCGCGCGGTGATGCGGCGCGGCGGACACGAGACAACGACCAAAGTCGAATCGGGCGACCTGGCGCTCGACCTGGTCGGGCATCGCGCGTGGCGAAGCGGTGAAAGTTTGAATCTGACGCCCAAGGAATTTGATTTGCTCGCGGAATTGATTCGCCACAAGGGCGCGGTGCTCACGCGCGATTTATTGTTGCAGCGAATCTGGGGGTACGATTTTTCGGGAGACTCGCGCACGGTGGACGTGCACATTCGCGGCTTGCGTGAAAAAGTCGAGACCGACCCGGCGAATCCTAGCCGCATTGAAACAGTGCGCGGGCTGGGTTATCGTTTCGCAGGTTGATGCGAATGGAGTTTTTTCTTTTCGGTGCTCTGCTCGTCGCTCTCATCGCGATTGCCGCGCTCGCGTGGACGAATCGCGCGCAAGCCGCGCGTCTCACCCAGGTCGAGACTGCGTGGCACGAACAGGAACTCCATCACTCGAAAAAAACCGAACTGCTCGTCGCGATGAACAGCGTCACGACGAACGGATTCGTTTTGTTGAACAAGGATGGGCGCATCATTTCTTTGAACGCTGCCGCACGTTCTTTTCTCGGAGTGGAGAATGGAATTGGACAGCCGTTGAGCGAAATCGCGTGGGGCTACGATCTCCAACCGTTGGTGGCGGAAGTACTCCAGCGCAAGACCGACTCGCTCGAGCAAGTCGTCGCGAAAGGCGAACGCGCGTTTGCGGTGCGCGTGCAATCCATCGGCACATCAAGCGATCCACGGGTTTTGCTTCGGCTAGACGAGGTCACAGAGTTGCAACGGCTGGGTCGCGCGCGGCGCGAATTCGTCGCGAACATCTCGCACGAATTACGCACGCCGGTGACCTCTCTGCAACTCCTGGTCGAAACCATCACCGCAGAAACGATGAATGACAAATCGTTTCTGTTCGACTTGCTTGACAAGATGCGGGCGCAGATTGATTTGTTGCGGCAACTGACCGATGAGTTGATGGACCTGGCATTGATCGAATCGGGGCACGCGCCGATCAAGTTGATGGAGACCCGCGCGGTGGAGTTGGTAAACGAAGCGGCAAACTCGCTGCGCCCGCAAGCCGAGCGCAAAGGAATTGACCTGGATGTCGCAGTGGATGCGGACATGCTCGTGCTCGCCGACGCGCAAGGCATTCGCAAAGTCTTGGGTAACTTGATTCACAACGCGATCAAGTTCACGAATGCGCGCGGTCGCATCGAAATTAGTGCGACACGCGACGGCGACAATGTGCGCTTCGCCGTCGCCGATACCGGCATCGGCATTTCCGCGAACGATCTGCCGCGCGTGTTCGAGCGATTCTACAAAGTGGATCGCGCACGCACGCGCGGCGCGGGTGAATTGCGGAGCACCGGCCTGGGTCTGGCGATTGCCAAGCACACCGTCGAGGCGCACGGTGGAAAAATCTGGGCGGAGAGCGTCGAAGGCAAAGGGTCTATATTTTTCTTCACGCTTCCCGCGGCGTAATCGTCTCCACACGTTTGCGCGGCAACACAAATCGAATCGTCGTGCCGCGTCCCAGGTCGCTCTCGACCGGCTCGATGGTTCCCCCGTGTCCTTCCACAATTGATCGAACGATGGACAACCCCAAGCCACTGCCGCCACCGGCACGCGTGCGCGCCTTGTCCACGCGATAAAACCGCTCAAACACACGCGCGCGCGCCGACTCGGGAATCCCAGCCCCATTATCCGCGATGGCAACGCGCACGGCATCGTCCAATCCTTGAACGCGAACAGTGATCGTACCGGTCTCGGCATCCGTCGAGTGAATCGCGTTGTCCAACAGATTGTAAAACACCTGCTTCAACTGATCTGCATCGCCAAATCCCTCGACCGCTCCCTCCGCTTCGACGACAACTTGACGATTTTTGATGAGCGACCGCATTCCTTCGACCACATCGCGCGTGAGCGCGGCGAGATCGAGCATCTGCATCTTCGGCGCGCGCCGCGCATCGAGCCGCGTCAGCGTGAGCAAATCCGCGACGAGACGCGTCAGGCGTTGCACCTCGCGACGCATTCCGTGCAGGACGCGGCGCGTCGTTTCGGGATCGCCTTCCGGCGCGAGCAGGAGCACTTCGAGCGATCCACTGATCGCAGTGAGCGGCGTTCGCAATTCGTGCGACGCATCCGCGACAAATTGACGTTGCGTCGTAAACGCGTCGTCCAAGCGCGCGACCATTTCGTCGAACGCCGACGCGAGTTGTCCGGTTTCATCGCGGCGTTGCGGTAAATTGACGCGCTGACTCAGGTCTCCGCCGGCAATGCGACGACAGACTGCGATCATCACGCGCAAAGGTGTGAGCGCGGTCTGGGTGAGCCACAACCCCACAATCGTTCCGATAAACAAGGTCACGAGTACACCGAACAAGATCAACCCGCGTTGGCGTCCCAGGACTTGGTCCACAAAATCCAACGGATTGGTCATCTGGATCACGCCCACTACCGGCGACTCGCGCCGCGGATAATGAATCGGCATCAACACCACGAGCATCTCTTGTCCCGCCACCGTTGTGATGGATGTCGCCATTTCACCTGCCCACGTGCGCGCGAGTAAACCTGGGGCAAGTGCCGGGAGTATGGTCTGCCCGGAGTACTCGCGCCCGTCCGCGATGATCGCGCCCTTCTGATCCAAGATGACCGTCGTGTAATCCTGCCACGTCAGATCGCGCGCGAGATTGCGCGCGACGATCTCGAATGGCGGCGGACTGAATTCAACAGTCGCGGTAATGGGCGCGCGCGTGTCTGGAATCTGGCGCGGCGGCGGCGGCACGAGCGACTCGCCCGGCACCAGATGCCCCATCGAGTTGAAAGCAAGCGCCTGCAAACGAAACGCCGTCGTCGAAATCATAAAGTTGCGCGAATCGAAATAGAGAAACGCGCCGAACGTCACCAGCAAGATCGTAAGCAGTCCGACATAGAGCAACGTAAGACGCAATCGCAGCGATAGATCATTCCAACGTGTCAGCATCAATCCTCCCGCCACACATAACCCACGCCGCGCACCGTGCGAAGCAATTGCGGCGGTCGGTCGCCCAATTTGTCGCGCAGGTGACCGATGTGCACGTCCACGAGATTCGTGTCGCCGGCGAAATCATAACCCCACACGCGATCGAGAATCACATCGCGGCGAAAGACTTGGCGCGGATGCGTCAAGAAAAATTCGAGCAACTCGAATTCTTTCGCGGTCAAGGTGATCGGATTCCCCGCGCGTTCGACGGTGTGCGCGTCGCGGTCGAGCGCAATGTCCGCCGCGCGCAAAATCGCGTGTTCCTGCGTAACGCCGCGTCCGCGCAGAATCGCGCGTATCCGCGCGAGCAATTCGGCAAAGCTGAACGGTTTGATGAGATAGTCGTCCGCGCCGAGGTCTAGCCCAGTGACGCGGTCGGAAATTTCATCGCGCGCGGTCAACATCAAGATCGGCACGCGGCTATTCGCGCGAATCCGTTTGCATATTTCAAAGCCGTCCACCCCCGGCAACATGACATCTAAAATAACCAGGTCAAATTCTTCTTGGCGCAAACGATCCAACGCCGCGCGTCCATCCATCGCGACCTCGACCTGGTATCCCTCGTATCCCAGCCCCACGCGCAAAAACTCGACGATGTTCGGCTCGTCGTCCACCGCCAAAATCCGCAATGATGTTTGCGCCTGATTCAATTCTCCCATCTCGCCAACTCCATTTAATAGAGACACGTTACGCAATGTGCAACTTGTTTGTCATTTCGAGCGCAGCGAGAAATCTCTTACCCGCGCCTGGCAAGATTTCTCGTCGCAAAACCCGCTCCTCGAAATGACAATTTGGAAGTTGCACATCAGGTACACGTTTCCTTGGTGCGCTCGATTATAACCCAAAATAGCACAAAGCACGAAAGGAGTACGCTTTAGCAAGCGTTCGCACTGGAGCACTTGGCATTGGGCAGCGACCACCGGTATTACATCACAGCCAGTTGAAAAGGGACTAGTCTTATTCTAAAGATATGCTGAGAAATCGCGCAAGATTTTTCAGCATTTCTTTAATCGCGCTTTAGCAAATTCCAAGTTGCATCGGCTAGAATCTCAGCAGAAATCAAACGCAGGCACATAAGCGAATCACATCAAGAGGGAAACACACTTGACCATACCATCCGATCGCACCAGCATCGCGTTGCTCGCCTTGTTGTCCGCAAGCATCACTAACGCCCATCACTCGGTTGCGCCGGAGCCAGTCACCTCAGATTCGAACACATCAGGTTCTCGATCATGTTCGACGCCGCGCACGCGGCACACACAGTCGGCGCAATTTATCCGAGTCGTTCGGAAACAAACATATTTTTTTCAGGAGAATAACCAATGAAACGCAGAATCATCCTCATCACCAGTCTCGTGATCGTCGTGCTCGCCGTCGCCGGCTTTTTCGTCTGGCAACGCACATCGGCGAGCACGACCACCGCCAAGACCACCACTCAAACCGCCACAGTCAAGCGCGGTTCGCTTGTCGCGACCGTGAGCGCGGCAGGCAACGTCTCGGTGGTAGACCAGTCCACGCTCGCGTTCAAAAACAGCGGACGCGTCGCCAAGGTACAAGTCGCGGTCGGCGACGTGGTCAAGACCAGCCAATTGTTGATGCAACAAGAAACATCGGACTTGGAACTCGCGCTCAAGACCGCGCAGAGCAATCTCGCGAGCGCGACGGCAAGTTACGCGCAGACGAAAGCCAATTTGAATTTTTCGCTGCGCAACGCGCAAACAGAATTGGCAAGCGCCAAGGCGAGTCTCGACGCCGCCAAAGTGTCCGCCGAGCAAAACCCCAATTCGATCATCGTCGCCAAAGCATCTCTGGACAAGGCGACCGTCACGTTGCAACAGGCGCAAGGCAACTATAACAAAATCGCATGGCGCGGCGATGTGGGCATGACGACCGAAGCCGCGACGTTGCAATCCGCGACGATTGAGTACCAATCGGCGTTGGCGAATTATAAAATGACTGCTGCGACGATCAACGACAATTCGCTCAAGCAAGCACAGGCGACGTACGACAAAGCCCAGGTCGCGCTCGAACAGGCGCAAAAGAATTTGGAGACAAATCTCCAGGTCGCGCAAGCCACGCTCGATAACGCGCAGATCGCGGTGGACACGGCGAAAACGAATTTGGAAAATGTGTCGCTCGTCGCGCCGATTGATGGAGTCGTGTCTGCCGTGAATTTCAAGAAAGGCGATTTCGCCGCGGGTGAAAGCACTGCCATCGTGGTCGTCAACACCGACCGTCTACAAATCAAAGTCTCGATTGCCGAAGTGGACTTGCCCAAAATCAAAATCGGCAACCCGGCGCAGGTCACGCTCGATGCGTTGACCGGCAAAACGTACCAAGCAAAGGTCACGGCGATCAGTCCGGTCGGCACGGTCACATCGGGTGTGGTGAATTATTCCATCACACTGGAAATGACGGATCCCGACAGCACGGTAAAACCCGGTATGACCGCGAACCTGAACATCATCGTCGAACAACGCGACAATGTTCTGCTCGTCCCGACGCGCGCCATCAGCACCAAGAGCAATCAAAAAGTAGTAACTGTGCAACAAAAAGATCAAACCGCTCAAAAGGTTGTGACCATCGGGCTGTCGAATGACTCGTATGTTGAAATCATGAACGGCGTGCAAGAAGGCGACGTGGTCGTGATCAATCAAACGACGACCAAGACGACGACGAGTACGGGCAGCACTGGCATCCCAGGTCTGGGTGGTCCGAGTGGTCCGCCGCCGAATTAATAGAATAGAATCCCGGTTTCTCGAAGAAACCGGGATTCTAGCGAAGAGATTACAAGCAAACGAAAAAGTACCGCCGTCGAGATGCTCGATGGTCTTGGCGGCAAATCAACCAGGAAGTGAACTATGTCAGCCGTAATCGAAATCAACGATGTGAAAAAAATTTACCGTATGGGCGACATCCAGGTCTCAGCGTTGGATGGCGTCACATTCCAAATCGAGCAAGGCGAAATGGTCGCGATCACCGGACCGTCCGGCTCCGGCAAATCCACGCTGATGAACATCATCGGATGTCTCGATACGCCATCTAGCGGCGAGTACTTTCTCGATGGCACGGACGTGTCCAAGATGACGGACGACGAGCAAGCTGGCGTGCGGAACAAGAAAATCGGTTTTGTGTTTCAACAGTTCAATCTCTTGCCGCGCACGCCCGCGCTCGACCAAGTGGAATTGCCGATGGTCTACGCCGGCGCGCCGGATCGTAAAGAACGCGCGCGCGCCGCGCTCCAAGCGGTGGGGCTGGGAGATCGCCTGCATCATCGCCCGAACGAATTGTCCGGCGGACAGCAACAACGCGTCGCGATTGCGCGCGCGCTCGTCAACAATCCCAGCATCATTCTCGCCGACGAGCCGACCGGCAATCTCGATTCGAAATCGGGTGCGGAGATCATGAATGTTTTCAAATCGCTCAATCGCGACCAGGGTCTAACCGTGATTCTCGTCACGCACGATCCCAGCATCGCAAGCCAGGCGCCACGCGCGATTCGGGTGCGCGATGGAATGTTAGTGCAATAGTGCGATAGTGCGATAGTACGATGGTGCGATAGTTCGATAGTTCGATGGTGCGATAGTGCGATGGTACGATAGTTGAGGATGCACCTTTCAAGCATCGCACTACCGCACTAACGCCCCATCGAACTATTGAACTAACTAACACACTAATAACGGAGGCAATGATGAACTTTATTGAAAGTATGCGAATTGCATTACGCAGTATCAGCGCGAATAAATTACGCGCCGGGTTGACGATGCTCGGCATCATCATCGGCGTGATGGCAGTCATCGCGATGTTATCTATCGGACGCGGCGCGCAGACCGCGATCACCGATCAAATCACGAGCATCGGCACGAACTTGCTCTACGTCCGACCTGGGTCAACCCAGAGTAGCGGCGTGCGCACCGCCGAAGGGTCGGCGACGACATTGACGAAAGAAGACGCGACCGCATTGGAAGAATTGCCGTACATCGTCGGCGTCGCGCCCCAGGTCGAAAGTTTCGGACAGATGGCGTACCTCGGCAACAACACGAACGCGCGCGTGCTCGGCATCACGCCGGAATATCTCGACGCGATGAACACCAAATTGGCAAGCGGCGAGTTCGTCTCGTCGTCCAACGTCACCGCAAATGCGGCGGTCGTCGTCCTGGGCGCGGGTGTGGCGACCGCGCTGTTCGACACCGAAGACCCCGTCGGTCAAACGATTCGCATCAGCGGACAAAACTTTCGCGTGATTGGCGTGATGGAAGCGAAAGGCGGCACCGGATTTATGAACGCCGATTCGCAAGTGTACGTGCCCATCACCACCGCGATGACCCGTCTCTCGCGCCCAGGGCAATTTCGCGGGAGCAATACGGTCTCGGTCATCAACGTCAAGATCACCGATATGGCAATGCAGGAAACGGTGATTCAAGAGATCAGCGAAGTATTGCGCGAACGACATCACATTCAGTTCACCGACGACTTTAATATCACGAGTCAGCAAGATATTTTGAACACGGCGAATCAAGTGACCGGCACGTTGACGATTTTTCTCGGCGGCGTCGCGGCGATTTCACTCATCGTCGGCGGCATCGGGATCATGAACATCATGCTCGTTTCGGTGACGGAACGCACGCGCGAGATCGGCATTCGCAAAGCGATCGGCGCGCGCAAGGTTGACATCATGACCCAGTTCTTGACCGAGGCGATCATCCTGAGTCTATCCGGCGGCTTGATCGGCGTGATGCTGGGCGCGCTCATCGCACGATTGATTTCGGGAATGAGCGTGGGCACGACCACACTGAACACGGTCGTTGATCCAGACTCGGTGTTGCTCGCGGTGTTGTTCTCGGCGGGTGTTGGATTGTTCTTTGGCAGTTACCCAGCGAACCGCGCGGCAAGTCTGCATCCGATAGAGGCATTGCGGTACGAATAAGCGCATGACGATTCACCCCGAAAGGAGGATGTTCACGTGAACGAGAAACCAAATAACCAACCAGTGCGTGTGCTACCCGATCCGCAAATCTGTCGCGCCGCGGCGTTAGCCGATCGCTTTGCCGAGTGCCTCGTCGAAAAACCGGCGTCCTGCGAATTCGCGATGCCGTTCGGGTACGGATTTGTGTGCGGGCACCCGGAACGCCAAACCATCATTGCCCACACCCGGAAATTACGCGAGCAAAACCTGCAGCCCAGTGCAGAACAATCAACCCTCGTCTAAGCGGAGGTCGAAGATTACGATGAACCATTTGAATAATCCATCTGAAACGAATCACCGCTGGCGCGGCATCGGACGCTTTCTTGCCGTCGGCGTGCTGGGCACGCTGGTTGATCTGACCTTGTTCGCCGGGTTACGGGCTTGCGGCATAACCACGGTCGTTGCCAACACGATCTCGTACAGCGCGGGCATCATCAACAACTTTATTCTGCACCGCCGATGGACGTTCGCCGATCAGGAACAACGCACGCTGGGAACCCAGTTTACGCAATTCACCATCGTCAGTCTGAGCGCGTTGATCATCAATAATCTCCTCGTGCTCTCGCTCGCGCCGTCGTTCGACACGCTCTTCAATCTGGCGAGCTATGGCACGCTCTTGGCTAAAATCTGCGCGACTGCGGTGGGCGTCATTTGGAATTATTTCGCGAATACGCTTTGGACGTTTCGAAGTACGTCGCCCGAATTATCGCGCGTAACCGCGCCAACTCGGCAACGACGATGGAGGTAATCGCGCAGACAGAACGAATGGCGCGTTGGCGAACCCAGTCTCAAGAGCGAAAGGAAAAATAAAAATGAGCACATTGATTTCTCAAGCGATGACAACCGAAACAGTTACGGCGAAAACATCGCGCTGGTCACGCGCGCGCGCGTTCGAGTGGATCGCGCTCGCGGCGATCATCGCGCTCGCGGCGGCGTTGCGCTTGGCAAACCTGAGCGCGCTCGGCGACGCGAATCATTACTACACCGCGGCAGTCGAGGCGATGTCGCAATCGTGGCACAACTTTTTCTTCGCCGCCGCCGAACCGGGCGGCGCGGTCAGCGTGGACAAACCGCCGGTCGGATTATGGTTCCAAGTTATCTCGGCGTATTTTTTCGGCGTGAACGGTTTTGGCGTACTCTTGCCGCAAATCATGGCGGGGATTCTTTCCGTGTTCGTGGTTTATCGTCTCGTCCGCAAGCCATTCGGCGTGATTGCCGGACTCGTCGCGGGCTTGGCGCTCGCGATCACGCCGGTCGCCGTCGCAACCGATCGCAACAACACGATGGACAGCACGCTGATCCTGACGCTATTGCTCGCGGCGTGGGCGTTCCTCGAAGCGACGCAGCGCGGCACGCGAAGCGTGCGCTACTTGATCCTGGGTTCGCTTTTGGTCGGCATCGGGTTCAATATCAAAATGCTCCAAGCGTATTTGCCGGCGCCGGCGTTTTACGCGTTGTACGTCCTAGGTTCACCCGAACGTTGGTGGCGCAAATCGGCGAATCTCGCGTTAGCCGTGCTCGTGTTGTTAGCCGTGTCACTTTCGTGGACAATCGCCGTTGACCTCACACCAGAAGATCAACGACCGTACGTCGGCAGTAGCGGCGACAATTCGGTGTTGAGTCTCATTACGGGCTACAACGGAACGCAACGCTTGCTCGGCTTGGGCGGACGCGGATTCTTGAGCGGAATATTCGGCGGCAATCAAAATAGCGGCGGACAAAATGGAACGCCGGGACAATCGCCCACTGGCGCGCCGCAAGGATTTCAGCCGCCACGAGATGGCGATGATCGCCAACCGCCGCAAGGGTTTCAACCAACCCAGGGACAGAACGCACCGCAAGGTGGTCCAGGAGGACCAGGTGGTGGCGGCGGAATGTTCAACACCGGGCAACCTGGCGCATGGCGCTTGTTCACTACGCCGTTGAGCAAAGAGACGAGTTGGCTTTTGCCGTTTGGATTATTCAGCGGGCTATTGTTGATTTTCCGCGCGCGTGTACGCTTGCCCATCGCGCCGAAACACCAAGCCGTCGTGTTGTGGGGTGGCTGGCTCGTGACCGCCGGAATTTTCTTTAGCGTTGCCGGATTCTTTCACGAGTATTATCTCGCGATGCTTGCGCCCGCGCTTGCCGCGCTCGTCGGCATCGGCGCGGCGGAACTGTGGCAGCTGCGCGCGAAACACGCGTGGCTCGCACTCGGTTTGTTCATCGTCGCGGCGAGCGGTACGTTGTACGTGCAAATTACGACGGCGAACGCGTACGTCAAGAACGCGTGGTGGTTGCCGCTCGTGATCGCATTGGGCGCGGTGGGCATCGCGCTATGGATTCCTGGGTTCGCGCGCCGATTCAAATTCGCCGCGCCTGCTGGATTGGCTTGCCTCCTCGCCGCGATGTTGCTGACGCCGGGCATCTGGTCTGGACTGACAACTTTTTATTCGAGTGGAAATCAATCGTTGCCTGCCGCGTACGATGGACGCTCATCGGGTCCGCCAAACCAAGGCGGCGCGCAGACCAATCAAACTTTGCTCAGTTATCTGCAAGCGAATACCCAGGGCATCAAGTACTTGCTCGCCGTGCCCAGCTCGATGCAAGGCGCGGACTATGTGCTCGCGACCGGACGCCCAGTGCTCTATCTCGGCGGATTCAACGGACAGGATAAAGTCGTCACGAGCGAAGAGTTGACGCAGATGGTTGCAAACAATGAATTGCGTTTTATCTACTACGACACGCGTGGTGGAGGCGGCGGACCTGGCGGTAATCAATCAGAGATTTCATCCTGGGTCTCACGCGCCTGCACGCTCGTCGGCTTTGACACGGCATCGTCGAATTTCGGCGCACCCGATGGCACAGGCGCAACGAACAACACCACTCAATCATTCCGCGATGGCGGACCAAGTGGTATGCAGGTTTCACTTTACGATTGCAAACCAAAATAAGCCACGCGTATTCAGTCGCGTGAGGATGTAAGTATGTGTGAACATGTTCTCGTCGCCGAATCTGACTTTGCGACCCAATCTGTTTTGCGCTCTTCATTGCAAGCCGCCGGTTTCCAAGTGCTCCAAGCTACCGATGGCAATCTGGCTTGGACACTGATTCAATCGCGGAAGCCACTCGCAGTTTTGGTGGGCGCCCTTTTACCGGGATTGGGTCCCGAAGAAATCGTCACGCGAATGCACACGCAGGGTCGCGTCGCGCGAATTCCCGTGATCGTGCTTGGCGATCAAGTGCTCGCCGAAGAAATTGTTCACTGGTTTCAACTTGGCGCAGACAACTATATCAGCAAGCCATTCTCGGCTCGACTCGTTATCGCGCACCTGCGCGCGTTGATTCGGCGCGTGTATGAAGTTGATGGATCGCGTTCGACTTGTTACAGATCTCAGCAAGGAGAAAATATATGAAACCTCATTTCGCTTGGAAAGGATTGCTCGTTAGTTTCATCGCGCTCGTCCTGGCGTCGTTCGCGATTTCGTCCGTCGCGGCGGGCGAGCCAACCGGCACGAGTCCGAACGATCCATTGATGGTACCGACGGATTGGAGCGCCCTCGCGCCGAACACATCGCGGTGGTTTTACTTTGATTACGCGGTCGAGAGTTCGGGCGGCGGACCTGGGTTCGGTCCGCGACCTGGGTCAAGCGCGACGCGTTCAAAAGTGGATGTGTCCGTCGCCGCGAACGGCGCGACCGATTTGCAATTTGCGCTCTACACACCGACGCAAGCAACCGATTGGTTGCGCGATCAAACGACCGCGCCGGTTGGACGCGGCACGCCGTATCGTAGTACGGCGACCGGCGAAATCACGCGCGATTTGTACTGGTCGGGCGCGTTCAACACGTCGGGCAGGTATTTCGTTGTCGTCACGAACAACACCACGAACACTATCGCGTTTCATCTGACGATTACGGGCGAAGCCGTCACGCTTTATCCCATCATCGCGCCAACTCCGACGCCGACCGTCGCGGTGCCATTCACTGCAGCAACGATTCCGACCGGCGCGATTCAAGGCAAGCTGGTTTTTCAAACCGCGACTGGCGGCGCGATCTACACCGTGAACGGCGACGGCTCGAATCTCACGTTGATCGCCAATGGCATTGACCCATCGTGGTCGCCGGATGGCAAACAAATCACGTTCGCGCGATGGAGTGGCGCATATCCCGGTCTGTACGTCGTGAACGCCGATGGCTCGAACGAGCATCTCGTTTACGGCGCGCAACGCATTCGCTCGCCCAAGTGGAGTCCTGATGGAAAATACATCGCGTTCGTGCAAGACAAGACGACGAACGAACGCGATCCGAAATGGAAACTGGGTGTGATCGAACTGAACAAATCGGTGGATGGCGCGACGACCAAAAATGTTCTTACCGAACCGCAGTGTTCCGCACTGTGCTACGCGTTGAGTTGGAGCACGGATAGTTTGACGCTCAACTATGCTGACCCGAACATCGGGATTATGACGACGAACGTAATTACCGGTTCGGCTTCGCTCGTCCTGGGTCCCCAGGGTTCGTACTATGACACCGGCGCAAACGTCATTCGTCCGATTTTGCACATGCCCGCGATTCAATCCGCGGAGACGAGTCCCGATGGTGCGCGTATCGTTTACACGCAAAAGGCGCACGACCGCTGGGAAGTGAACGTCGTCAACGCGGATGGTAGTAATGCGACTGGCATCACGCAACAGGACGCGATCATGTACACGTTCTTCAACAAAGTTGTAGACAGCGTCGCGCCGACCTGGTCGCCGGATGGCAAACAGGTTTTGTTCCTGTCGAATCGGAATGGCAAGTGGGAATTTTTTGTGAGCGATGCGGACGGTTCGAACATGCGCCAGGTTCTGAAAAATGTCACGGACACCTTGTCCTTGCGTTTCGATTTCGAGAACGAGCGCGTGATGGATTGGAGCAAGTAGCGGCAAATTTCGAGCAAATTCCTGATGGGTTTATGGCAGACCTGTCAGGTTTCTAAAAACCTGACAGGTCTTGGATACAACGTACACCTTAAATCAAAATGGCATTCGCTCTAGAACGCGGATAAAAAATCTCCGCGTCCATCCACGTCCCAATAAACTAGCCGCTGGAATTAGAAATGCCCATCCGAACTATCTCGGATGGGCATTCGATTTCCGCGACGATTCGAGCTATCGCGTCGCGCGCACGCCACCTTTCGACGATGCGCGTTTGACTTCGGCTTCGACGAGTTTCTGTTCGATCAGCGTCGTATCGCCCGGCGTCTCTTGCACGAGGATGCCGTGCGCCGCGCCCCACTGCACCGCGGTCTCCAGGTCTTTGCCCTTGAGCAACGCCGAGATGACACCCGATGCGAACGAGTCGCCGCCGCCGGTGCGGTCGGCAATCGGCACGTCCTCGCGCAAAACGGCTTGGTACATTTTGTCGTTGGCGACATCATAGAGCACCGCGCCCCAGCTAACCATGTCCGCGTTCGTCGCACCGCGCCACTGCGTACCGATGAGCGACAAGTTCGAATAATCCTTCGCGACGCGGCGCACCGTTTCTTGATACGCCGCGATCCATTCCTGGTACGGCGCTTCGCCGCTCACCTTGGTTTCGTAGCCCAGCGCGTCGTGCAAATCGCTGTCGTTGCCGACGAGAAATCCCAGGTACGGCGTGATCTTTTGATTGATCTCGCGCGCGCGTTGTTTGCTCGGCTCGACCTTGGAACGATAATTCAAATCCGCCGCGACGAACGTGCCGTACTCGTTCGCCTTTTGCACACCTTGAATCGCCAGCCCGGATGAGGTCGGCGAAATCAAGGTGTAGATGCCGCCCGTGCTAAACACGCGCACACCTTCTTTGCCGAACAACGCGTCCCAGTCCACATCGCCTTCGCGCAGTTCGCGCACCGGCGTGTGCGCGCGATAGTACAGCGTGTCCGATGGAATGACGCCCTTGCCGATGAACGTGAAATTGATGCCGTTCATCAGCGTGCCTTTTTGATCGGTCGAGAAACGTGAGCCATCATTCTTGGTGGTGAACCAAATAATTTTCGACGTGTCCACGCCGGACTCGCGCAATTGATTGCGAATGTTCTTGCCGAGATCATCGTCCACAAGCGCGGTGATGACCGCCGCGCGCAAGCCGAACGTGTACGCCATGCCGCACGAGACATTCGTCTCGCCACCGCCCTGAAACAAGCGCGTCACGCGCGCGCGCGCGGTCGGCACGTCGAACGGATCGAAACGCAACATCACTTCGCCGAGCGACACGCCGTCGTACTTGCACGCGTTCGCCGGTTTGATTTGTTTGTAGTTGATCACTTGAGCCATGGTTAATCTCCGAGAATTCAGAATCCAGAATTCAGAATTCAGAAGATACGGAATCTTGCCCTTATTCTGAATTCTGGATTCTGACTACTGAATTCTGATTACTTGCCCCGCGCTTCTTTGACCCAGCTCAACACTTGCGACACCGCTTGTGCGATTTCGTCCCACTTGCCTTGCGCGATGCGTTCCTTGGTGATGAGATTCGAGCCGATGCCGAGCGCGGCAGTTCCCGCTTTCGTCCACGCGGTCACGCTTTCTTTCGTCGCTTCGACGCCACCCGTTGGCATGATGCGCGTCCAGGGTGTCGGTCCGAGAATGGATTTAACGAATTCCGGTCCGCCGACCAAGCCGCCGGGGAAAATTTTGCAAATCTCGACGCCCATCTCTTCGGCGGTGGCGATTTCGGTCGCGGTCGCGCACCCAGGACTGTACGCGATCTTACGGCGATTGCACAACCGCGCAACCTCTGGGTTGAACGAGGGTCCGACGACAAAGCACGCGCCCGCCGCGATGTAGAGCGCCGCGGTGTACGGGTCCACAATCGAGCCGACACCCAGCATCACTTTCGGATTCGCCTTGGCGAAATATTCGCTCAGGTCTTTGAAGACGAACGGCGCAAAGTCGCCGCGATTCGTGAACTCGATGCAACGCGCGCCACCCGCCGCGCACGCCTCGACAATTTTCTTGGCGAGTTCGAGATCGCCGTGGTAAAACACCGGCACGAGTCCGGTCTCGACCATCGTGTTGAGGACTTCGAGTCGTGTAAAGTGAGCCATGACAAAACTCCTTCGTTGTGTTGTTTCCTTGAGTTCCTACATTTCTCTCATTTCCCTTAAACCTCAAGAAAATGAGGGAACTTAACGCGCCAGCCACCCGCCATCCACCGGCACAATCGCGCCTTGCATGTAATCGGATGCAGCAGACGCGAGGAACACGACGATACCTTGCAGATCAGTCGCTTCGCCCCAACGCCCGGCGGGAATGCGGTCGAGAATAGATTGACTGCGCGCGGCATCCGCGCGTAGCGGCGCAGTGTTTTCGGTCGCCATGTAACCTGGCGCAATCGCGTTGACATTGATGTTGTGCTTCGCCCATTCGTTCGCGAGCGCGCGCGTCAACCCAGCCACCGCGCTTTTAGTCGAGGTGTACGACGGCACGAGGATGCCGCCCTGGAACGATAGCATCGAAGCGATGTTGATGATCTTGCCGCCGCCTTGCTTGACCATTTGCCGCGCCGCGGCTTGCGAAAGGAAAAAGACGGAACGCAAATTGATCGTCAATACATCGTCCCAGTCTTTTTCGCTGTACTCGAGCGCGGGCGCGCGGCGAATGATGCCCGCGTTGTTGATGAGAATATCGAGTCGTCCCAGCTGCGCGGTGATGTCGGCGACGATTTTGTTCAAGTCAGCCACGGATGCTTCGCGCAAATTGCACTTGACCGGCATAAAGCGCCGACCGAGCGCCGTGATCGCTTTTCCAGTTTCCGTCACATCCGAAATATCGAGCGCAACAATGTCCGCGCCGGCTTGCGCGAGCGCAATCGCGTATCCATGCCCCAGCCCTTGCGCCGCGCCGGTGACGAACGCGACCTTGCCATCGAGTTTGAATTGATCGAGAATCATTTTTCACTCCAGAAAGGATGAGGGATGAAGGATGAAGGATGAAACGAAGAAAATTCACGCGAAGCGTTCATCCTTCTGCTTTCATCCTTTACGCTAGTGTCCCAACGATTTTAACATGGGCACGGTTTTACTGACCCAGGCATAAGCCGGGTCGTCCGCCGTCGCTTGAACGCGATGATTGCCGGCGAGGAACCAGAGATAGTACGTCGTGTACCCCGGCGCGCTCGTGACGGTGTGATATCCTTTCGGCGCCATCAAAATCGTATTGTCGCGCACGATGTAACCCGTGTCGAGTTCATCGTTGTAATAACGCGTCATACCGAAGCCGTCGCCGGGATTCACCTTAAAGAAATACATTTCTTCGTGGTACGCTTCGCGCGGGAGATCGTCTTTTTCGTGACGATGCGGCGGGAACGTGCTCCAATTGCCGGACGGCGTAAACGTTTCGCCGACGATCAAGCGTTGCGCCGGCAAATCGGATTGGCTGGCGAGCGTGAGGATTTGATGATAGTTGCGCGAAAAATTCGCCGCGCCCCAGACTCCGCTCGCGACGCGTTCCGGCGGAATCACGTATGCGTTCGTATCGAGGTTGCTCGGCGCGCTAGGCAACGCGATATCGACGCGACCATGCGCGGTGATCGTAAAGTTCGCCAGGCAGGGAATGTAGACCGAGTACGGTTTGCCGGAAAATACATTCGGTCGCGCACCCAGGTTCGCAAACGTCTGACCGTTCACTTCAAACGTCGCCTTGCCGCCGAGAATCACCGCGCAAATCTCGCGGTTGCCACTCGCGGATTGGAATTTTTCGCCGTCGTTCAAGATGAGCAATTCCATATCGAGCAACTGGCACGCGTTGCTCGGCAAGCGATTCAGCCCTCTGGCGCTCGGCACAGATTCAAAATAATTCATCGCGATTCTCCTTCCAATTTGGATTTTGACTGATTTAGCAATGGACAAATCGCGCAAAATGTCCTACAATCAAGGCACAAATGCGCGTTTGAAAAACACCGAGGCAACTATACGATAATGTCGTCCAGCGATTTACAATATAGCACAATCAGCGCAGTGCTTCAATACACAATTTGGTCAAAATTCCCAATTGTTCATCCTTGCGAGGTTTCGCGCAAGCGCCTTCGCAACATTGGATTGAGTAGAACCAAAATTTCCAAGATAGGAGTCGAAAATGAAGGCAGGCGTTCTCTACAATGATCGTGACATTCGCGTCGGCGCTGCGCCCGACCCGCGCGTTGCGCCAGACGATGTGCTCATCGAAACGGGATTCGCCGGAATTTGCGGCACGGACGTGCACATCTATCGCGGCGAGTTTCATAGCCGCGTCAAGTTTCCCGCGATTCAAGGACACGAGTATGGCGGCATTGTGCGCGAGGTCGGCAAGAATGTGACGCGATTCAAACCGGGCGACCGCGTCGTCGTTGATCCGATTGTATCGTGTCACGCGTGTACCGCGTGTTTGACGGGACATATCAACGCGTGCCGCACGCTGAAATTGTTCGGCGTTGATCTCGACGGCGGCTTTGGACAATACACCGCGATTCCCGCGAGCCATGTGTTCGCCCTGCCGGATAACGTGCCGATGAAATTCGCGCCGATGGTCGAGATGTACGGGCTGGGTCATCACGTCCTGCAACGTGGCTTGGTTCAACCGGGTGAGAGTGTTGTGATCCTGGGTGCAGGCAAACTAGGTCTCTCGGTGCTCGATGTGTTGTGCCACAGCGTCAGCCCCGGTCTCACCATCGTCACCGATTTTCAACCGTTCCGCTTGGAGACCGCACGCAAACTCGGCGCGGATTACGCGATCAATGTGCATGACCAAGACCCAGTTGCGCGCGTGAACGAAATCACTCAGGGCGCGGGCGTGGATGTTGTCATCGAGACGATTGGGCATTATCACGAATTCCCCGGTCAAGACGCGCCGCTGCAACAAGCGGTCAAGATGATTCGCACCGCGGGTCGCATCGTCGCGTGCGGACTCGGCGAACAACTTTCGCCGGTGCATTTCAAGACGCTCGTCATCAAAGAAGCGCAACTCATCGCGTCGCGCGTGACGTGTGGCGAATTTCCGCGCGCGATTCGAATGATGTCGAAAGGCATCCTGCATCCCGAATTGCTCGTCACGCATCAAATGCCGATTCGCGATATTACACGCGCGTTCGCGCAAGCCGACTCCGACCAACCCGATACGATCAAGATCGTGCTGGATGTGCAGGAAACATAAGGACAACCCCACCCTTCCCTCCCCTTGCTAAGGGGAGGGTTAGGCAGGGGTCAGGAGCAACAATGTCACTAGAAACCATCCGCTGGGGTGTCATCGGCGCGGGAAATGTGTTCGAGTACAAGAGTGGTCCCGCGCTCTACAAAACGCCGCACTCTGAACTTACCGCCGTCATGCGAACGAGCATAGATAAAGCGCACGAGGTCGCCACGCGACACGGCGCGAAGCGTTGGTACACCGACGCAGCATCGCTCGTCAACGATCCCGATGTGAACGCGGTGTATATCGCGTCGCCGCACTATTTGCATCCCGAACACGTCGCACTCGCCGCGCGCGCCAAGAAAATCGTCTTGAGTGAAAAGCCGCTCGGCGTCACAACCACGCAAGCGCAAGCGTGTGTGGACGTGTGCAAAAAGAACGGCGTGCCACTGACGGTCGCGTACTATCGCCGATACTGGGCGATCACGCAAGCCATCAAGAAATTTGTACACGAAGGTGCGATCGGTCGCATCGTGCAAGCGCGCATCGGCGTGAGCGATTGGTTCAGCGGCGACAATGAACGCGCGTGGCTCTTGTCGCGCGAGAAATCCGGCGGCGACGCACTCGCGAACGTCGGCGCGCACTGGGTTGACCTCGTGCGTTACTTGCTCGGCGAACCGCGCGAGGTCGTCGCGCTGTGCTCGTCCACCGCCAGTGGATTCGAAACGGACGACACCGTCGGCGTGGACATGCGGCTCGACAACGACGCGCTCGTGTCGCTCCTCGTCACGCGACGCACGCCGGTCTCGACAAATGAATTCGACATCTTTGGCACCGAGGGAAGCATTCGCGTGTCTTCGCTCGTGGATGGCAAGTTGGTCTTGTATCGCAAAGGACACGACGCGGAGCCGATGCAATTTTCGCGCATTGGCGTGATGCACAGCGAACTCGTCGCCGCGCTCGTGCCGCGCATGTTGCGCGGCGAACCGTCACCGCTCCCCGGCGAAGAAGCCGTCGCCGTCTGGCGCGTGATGCAAGCCGCGTATCACTCCGCCGAGCAAGGCGTGCGAGTAAAAATCTAGTCAGGACGCGGATGAACGCGGAAAAATCCGGATTTTATTTTTTATCCGCGTTCATCCGCGTTCACACTTGCCCTGGCGGGAACGCAAGTGCCAGGGTCCGCGTCCCGTTCCCAAAAATGAGTAACGAAATTCGTATCAATCACTCCAACCTCATCGCCGCGATTCGCAGTGCGCTAGAACACGCCGGCGTGCCGGCGCACATCGCGCAAATCGAAGCCGAGATAATGGCAGAAGCAGATTTGATGGGAGTGCCTTCACACGGCGTTCGCATGTTGCCCGGTCTCGTGCGCGCGATTCACGAAGGCAGGGCGAGCGCCAATCCCAGCATCACGCTCACGCGCGAACGCGGCGCAACGTGCGTGCTCGACGGCGACAATGGACCTGGACGATTCGTTTCGCTCCAAGCGATGAATCGCGCGGTCGAAAAATCAAAATTGTTTGGCATCGGCGCGTGCATGGCGACGCGTGTGACGCACTGGGGACGCGCGTTCGCGTATGCGTACCGTGCCGCGCAAGCCGGGGCGATTGGCATTTGCATGACGAACGCGGTACCGAACATGCTGGGTTGGAATTCGACGCGACCATTGCTCGGCAACAACCCGCTTGCGATTGGCGTGCCGCGCGGACAACGCGAACCGGTCGTGCTCGACCTTGCGATGAGCCAAGCCGCGCTCGGCAAAGTGGGAACGTTTTCGCGCGAAGGCAAGGACGCGCCAACGGGCTGGGGCTTGGACAAGGACGGCAATCCAACGAACGACCCGCAAGAAATTCTCGCGAGCGGTCGCCTGTTGCCGTTCGGCGATCACAAGGGCACGGGGCTGGCGGTGATGATGGAACTGCTCACTGGCGCGCTATCGGGGATGATGCTTTCGCAAGAGGTTGTCGCGATTGACCACTCTGGACTTGACCCGAACACGAGCAAACTTTTTATCGCACTCGACCCGGATGCGTTTAGTACACGCGAACAACTCGCGAACAAATTCGAGCAACTTGCCGCGTGGTTGCGCGACGCCGAACCTGGATTGGACATTACGTTTCCCGGCGACCGCAGTTGGCAAACGCGCGAAATAAATCTGCGCGATGGCATCCCGATTCATCGGGACATCATCGCGCAGTTGCTAGCGGTGGGGGTTGAGTTGAGTTGATTGAAGGAAATGTGAAAGGTATCTTGCGATACACACGTTTGCCAGCGTAAACCACCTCCCCTAACCAGCCGCGACGGCGGCGGTAATTGGCGGGCAAGCATATCGCACCTTTTAACAGTCAGACCTTCGAGTCACTCACCGCGAAGGTCTTTTCATTTCCTCATCCCATCCAACTCAAAACAATCCGTATTTGTCCGCGCGCGAAGAGTCCGCGTCCCAAAATTCCCCCCCGCCTCTTGACAAATCACGCGCAATCGGCTATCAAAGGCGCATTGCAAATTCGAGGAGGGATTATGCAAATCAACCGGTATCCCGTCACGATTGACGGCGAGACCACGCACATCGGCACAGCGGGCGAACTCGCCATCGCGCTCGACGTGTTGCAAGGTCAGCGCGACCGCGACGTGTTGGCGCAATTGCGAATTCATCTCGCGGACATTATGGGCGGACCGCAAGGATTCGCGCGCACGCTCACCTCGCTCTCGCCCGACGATCAAATCTTTTTGATTGACGCGATTGGCGCGCGGCTCGCCGGCGTCATTCGCGAGGCGCGTTTCCTGCGCGATATTTTCGCGACGATGGCAGTCGTCGCCGTCGAGCGCAAAATGCTGACGACGCTCGGCGGCGACGGATTGCGCGCGCTCGTTCCGACCGCCGAAGAACTCGCCGAGATTCTCGAATGGCTGTACGGCGAGTGCGACCAGCAAGCCATCGAGTTGATCGGCACGCCACACCTCCGCCGCGTGATGCGCCACGCGTTAGATCTCGCGGTCGTGCTGAACGCGCTCGACGCGAACGGTAAACGCGACCTGCTCGACCGCATCGGGTGGGCGAACGCAAGCGCGCTCCTGCGCGATGGGATTGATCTCGCATTGCTGTTGCGCGCGCTGCCCACCGACCTCAGCGCGCGACTGCTCGGCGAGATGACGCGCGAACGAATCGTCGCGCTCATCGGCAACCCGCGCGACTGGGAATACTTGTGGCAACGGCTCGAACCAGCAGAAGGCAAACTGCTCGCGGAAAAACTGGGGGTGCCGTATGCCGCATGAACAAATTTCAACGTGGTCGCGCAATGCGAGCAAACCTGGGTCGCTCGCGCCATTGCGCGGTAGCAAATACAAAATGATCGACGCGCATTTGCACGTCGTCAATTTCATCCAGGAAACGCCGGGCGGCGAGGCGCTATTGCAATACATGGATCAAGCGAACATCGGCAAGACGGTGGTGTTCGGTTTGCCGGTATCAAAAGTGTGGACCGAGTACGACCGCGAAGCGCCCGACTATTATCTCGCGAACGATTCACCGTGTTACTATTATGGGTACACCGATGTGATCGTCGCCGAGCTGTACCGCCAACTCGCGCCCGCACAACAAGCGCGCATCTATCCGCTCATTTGCGGATTCAACCCGGTGGATCGGTACGCGCTGCGCCACATCGAACGATTGTACGAACAATACCCGGAGGTGTGGAGCGGCATCGGTGAAATCTTGTTGCGGCACGACGACCTCACCGCGTTCACGTACGGCGAAAATCCGCGCGCAAATCACAAAGCGTTGTGGCCCATCTATCAATTCGCCGCCGATCACGATCTGCCGGTGTTGTTGCATCAAAACGTCACGTCCGTCACCAAGAACGATCACCCGACGTACTTGCACGAACTCGAAGAGGCATTGCGCGAATTTCCGCGCACGCGATTTGTTTTCGCACACTGCGGCATGTCACGTCGCGTGAACGTGCCGTTCTACTATCAAATGGTCGAGCGTTTGCTCGAAGCGTACCCGCAGCTCTGCGTGGATTATTCGTGGATCGTGTACGATGTCGTCATCGCGCCGAACGGCGTGCCCAGCCCCGATTGGCTCGCGCTCACCGAAAAGTACAGCGACCGGATCATGCTCGGCTCCGACCTCGTGACGAAATTCGAGCGGCTCGGTCCCGAACTGCAACGGTACGATGTGTTCCTCGATCAACTGACCGAGACCGCGCGCGCGAACGTGTGCTGGCACACTGCCGAACGAATTTACGGCGGCAACAAAGGCAAGGTCAAACAGAAGAAAATTCAACCCGCGCCCGCGTGGCAAGCGATTCAACTCGCGGCGCAACTGGCGTAATTAAAAAGACCCTTTGGGTTTGAGAAACCCAAAGGGTCTTTTCAGTCCTCCATCAATTCATCCACCGAAAACTCAGCCCGATTTTCTCGCAGAGCGGCAAGTACGTCGCAGCTTGCTTGTCGAGTGAAACGCAACTGATCGCGTACGAATCGCGCCCACGCAAAATCAGATATTGCGCCGAAGCCAGGTTCACCGTTTGATTATTCGCGAGTTTCATCGGCAAGGTAAATTTGATCTCGACTATCTCGCCTGCCGCGCTTCTCATCCGACGAATACTGGGTTTGTACGCGGTAAGTTCTTTTTCGGACGCCTTGATCCAATCATCCAAGGTCAAATCGGTTTTCTCGACATCGTGAATCACATTCACGTTCGGCATAAATCCTTCGCGAGTCACATTGGCGGATGTTTCGTACCCGATGAACTTGATCTTGGCAACGACCTCGGTGGATTGCCCTTTGAGTGAACTGGCAAGCTGCGGATTCTTTTTCGCGATTTCGTCAAACTGCGCCGCGAGGTTGGACGGAGTCAATGTTTTGACTTCCCAGGTCGGCGGGGTCGCGATCGCAAACTTGTCTGACGTGATCGGGGTGAGTTTCCAACCCGGCGCGAGCGTCGGTGTGGGTACCGGGCGCGTTGGCGTAAATGTGGCGCGCGGCGTTGGCGTCGCCGGCAAAAACGACTGAGCCAACGCCGACGCCGCTTGCATTGGATCAGTGCCGGGTGGCTGACTTACGACAAAGTACCCCACCGGAGCAAGGCAACAAAACAGCAATACATTTCCAATCACGAGCGCGGTCAAAATGTTTCTCTGTTGTGACGTCATCGTGAACCTCCGCCGCGATTATACACGTGTTCGCGATGCGGTCAAAAAATCATCTCCACCCGCCGTCGTCTAAAGACCTGGACGGTTTCGTGAAACCGCCCAGGTCTTTAGAGCAAATGCCTGACGCGTTTATGGCACTGTCAGGTCTTGAATACAGCACACGCCGTAAATGAAATTGGACTATGCTCTATTCCACCATCTCCTTGAACAACCGGTCCAACTCGGCGCGTGGATCATCTGTCAAGCCGCCGTGCACCGGCGATACTTGAATGACGGTACTGCGCGGCGCGGCAAGCCACCGAAATCGTTCGCTTTGCGAAAGCGCCGCCAGTTCACCCGCCTGCGCATCGCCGGCGATGATGTGCGGAATCGCGTCAAGATGGCGTTGCGTTTCCTGTACGTCGAAATCCGGCGCGAGCGCGGCGAGACGCGCGGCATCTAAATGAATCCGCGCATCGAAGAATTGCCGCGCGCGGCACAACAGCATCACGCCGACATTGAGAAATTCCTCGCGTTCGACGTGCGGCACAATGCGAATCATCGCGTACTCAAACGCGTCGCGCGCGGGCATCTTTCGCCTCTTGCAAAAAAATCGCGGAGGATTCCAACCGATTGACCAAAAACTCGACGTACGCGCGGCGATGCTCGGTCAAATTCGCAAACTGGGGCTCATCGCCTAGCCACGCGTCCGGCACGCGCGCCACAATCTGCTGAAACGTATCTTGATTCAAACGCGCGCGCGCGAACGCGTCCGCGTCGCTCAACGCGCTCGCCCAACGGAGCAACACATGGTCCTGGACGAGCGAAAACGCGGTGCGGCTCGCGCCAAGATGATCGCCCCAGCGATGATGAAAGTACAGCGACGCGCCGTGATCAATCAACCACAACTCTTTTTGCCACCAGAGCAAATTGGTATTCCGCGCGGTGCGGTCAATGTTCGTCACAAATGCGTCGAACCACACGATGCGCGACGCCAGCTCCGCGTCCGGCGCGGGCTTGAGCACCGGGTTGAACGCGAACGCGCCAGGCAAGTAACGCAGACCCAGGTTCAAGCCGACGCTCATCCGAAGCAGATCGTAAATTTCCGGATCCGGTTCCGAAGGCGCGAACGCGGCATCCAATTCGATGAACGCGAGATCGGGCACACGCAAATCGAGCGCGCGACCGATTTCGCCGGCGATCCATTCCGCGATCAACGCCTTGCGCCCTTGCCCCGCACCGACGAATTTCATCACGTACTGTCCGCCGTCGTCAGTTTCGACAATCGCCGGCATCGAGCCGCCCTCGCGCAGCGGCGTAATGTAGCGAGTTGCGTTTAGTGTTCTAACCATCTCATTCCAAGTAGAGTATTCAGTATTCAGTGTTCACTGTTCACTGGCAGGTCGGTCGCCGCCACGCGTCCATTCTCCATCACAACGCGATGCGTGAACAAACGCTCGTCCACATGCACGTGACTGATGAGAAAAATCTGGTCGAACGCGCGCGCGATTTCACCTTCGGTCAGCAAATAGATCAACGCGTCCGCGCGTTCGTCGTCGAACGAACCAAGCGGCTCGTCGAGAAAGATGAACGACGGCGCGCTCCCGCGTTCTTGCGGCATCGTCGCGAGCGCGAACGCCAGGCGCAACGCGAGCGAGAATTGATCGCGCGTGCCGCCGCTAAAGATATTCTTTTCCTTGAACGCGTTCGCGCGTTCGTCCCACACCTGAATCTTGTACGATTCCGCATCCAGTTGCGCGTCGTGATAACGGTCGCGCGTGATCGTCGGCAGAATCCGCCGCATGTAATCCATCGTCGCGGGCAAGACCTTTTGCACGATGCGCCGCCGCGCGAGCGACACGATTTCGACGCCGCGCTCGCGCACGAGCGACTCACGCATCTTGTCTTGCCACTCGGCGCGACACGCGGCTGGGTCGAGCGGCTCGCCTGCCCACGCCAGTTCACGCGCGAGTTGCGTTTGCCGATCGCGCAACGAATGCACGCGCCCCACGAGTTCGCGTTGGTGCAAACGCAGCGCCGCTTCATCGCCCAGGTCGAGCGATTGCACGCGCGCGGCAAGTTGTTCGAGTTCGGCAAGCGTGGGCGTCTCGGATAAATTCGCCGCGCCAACCAGATCGCGCACCTGCGCGACCAGGATCGCCGCGTTGCGCGCGCGCGTCGCGCGTTCGCCCTGCCGCCGACCCAGTTCGCCTTCGAGGTCGCGCGCTTGCTTGACGACGGCTTCGCCGCCAAGCGCGTCGTACTCCGCGCGCAACTCTTTGCCAAAACCGTTATAATTTCCCGCTTCTAATTCCAAATTCCATTCCGCCGCATCCGGCTTGACGACTCGCGCGCGTTCGTACGCCTCACGCGCTTGAGCAAAAAACGTTTGCGTTTGCTGTTCGCGCCGCGCGATGTCTTGCGCGAATCGCGTCGCGTCGTTTACGCGACGTTGAATCTGTGCGAGCTCCGCGTCAATTTGAAAACGCGCGCGTTGCAATGCGTTCGCCTCCGGCGCGACGCCCGAAGTGTTCGCCGTTTCGTGAAGGCGCGCTTGCCCGCGCGCGAGAATCGCGTTCGCCTTTTGCGCGACGCGTTCACACTGTTCCCGCGCGACGCGTGGTTCGCCCGCAAACGCGTTTTGTTTTTGCAGTTCGCCGAGCACCGCGCGCGCGTTCGTCAATCGCTCGCGCGCGGCTTGCGCGTCCGCCCGCAATTCGTCCGCCGTCTTATTCTCCATCTCGCGCGCGATCATTACGCGCTTGGTATGCGCGAGGTCAACCGTCTCCGGAATCGCGACATCCATTTGCGCGAGACGCGCCTCCGCATTTTGTACGCGCGCCTGACGCGCTTGGACTGCAGATTGCTCCGCGTGCGCCTCGCCCTCGACCTGCCCCAACGCCTCCGCCGCACGCGACAGGTCGCGCCACAAGGTCATCGCGCGGAGCGCAAACATAATCACGACGATTGCCGCGAGCACGAAAAATATCGCGCCGAACATAATCGCGGTCGTCACCGCGCTTGCGCCAGCCAACGATAACACGCTAGCCGGCGCGGCAATCGTCGCGACAGTCAACGCAAGCAAGACAGCGGCAAAGCCGTACGTCTCAGTGCGAAACCGGCGCGCCAAATCATCGCGCGCGGATCGCTTGTCCGCGAGATCGGTTGCGACGCGCGTCGTCGCGGACAGTTCGTTGCGCGCGGCGATCCACTCGCCCAGCGCGTCGCCGATGGCGTACTCGCGCACGCGCGCCTCGGCTTGCGCGAGCGATGCTTCTTCGCGCGTGATCGTCGCGTCGAGTTCGCGCGCGCGCGTTTCGACGATCGCGATTTGCGCGGCGCGTTGTTGCGCCGCGTCGCGCGTCGCGCGAATGGAATCTAGTCGTTTGAGCCGCCGTTCGAGCCGCGCGAGTGTGTTGGCGCGTGCGACAAGTTGCGGCGCGGAATCCGCCGCGCGTTGCGCGTCGTTCTGCTCTTGTTTCAGTCGTTCGATCTCGCGCGCGTTATCGGACGTGCGCTCGACCGCGTCGCGCGCCTCTTTGACCGCGAGCATCGCTTGCTTGAGCGCGTCAATCCGCTCGACCTGTTGCGCGAGATGCGCGCGCCGGGCATTTTGCGTTTGAATCGTCGCATCCAATTGCGCGACCGCACGCGTCTCTTCGACCGCGCCAGAGACCGAGCGACTCAGGTCAATCAATTGCAGTTTCTCTTCGACGGCGCGTAACGCGAGTTCTTGCGCGGGCAAATCGGCTTGGATATCCGCGAGATCGGCGCGTTTCTTCAAGCGGTCGAGCAGCTGCTTGTCTTCCGCGCGAATTTTCAAATCGCCTTCGAGCGCGACGAGTTGATCGAGGTTCAATAATTTCGCGAGCGATTCTTCGCGCTTGGCGCGGCTCAGCCCTTCGAGTTTTTCGAGCTTCTTTTGCTCGACGAAACAGGTATTGAGCAACGCGTCGCCGTCGAAGCCGAGTTCGGCGACGAGGCGTTTATTGACGGCAGTGTTGCCGCGAATTTCTTCCAGCGGCTGACCGTCGTTTGCCACGTCGAGTTCCCAGGTGTTCGATTTGCCGCGCACAATCGTGCGCTTGATGCTCAAGACGCGCGCGCCAAATTGCACGTCCAATTCGACGCGCGCTTTCTCGACATCGTACCGAATCAGGTCGTCCAGTCCGCGCGCGCCGGTCTCGGTCGCGAGCGCGCTGCCAAAGAGCGCGAAGAAAATCGCTTCGAACAGCGTGGACTTGCCGGCTTCGTTTTTTCCTTGCACGAGCACGCGCGCGTGATCGGGAAAGCGTAATTCGATTTCTTGCAGTTGTTTAAAGTTGTGAGCGTACAGTCGTTTCAAGCGAATCATGTCTAAAAACCGTGTCGTGTGTGGAAGGAATTCACCAAGTCTCCCGTCCTTTTCTCCCGAAACGATACCACCCTTTTTGCATCATCCACACCAATCCATAACATACCAGTAATAGTCCAGCTGCCATGGTAACTTTTAGTTCCTGGGGAGCGCCCTGGCGCGCGGTGAACGTGAAGAAGATCGTTACGCCAATCCACAGTACTGCAACCGTCATGTCAAACGCTGACTTGCGCCGGCGTTTGAAAGACGTCTTGACAGCTCTACTCGCCGCATCGGCGTTCAATGAGACACCCTTCTCCCGCTGCATCCTAAAAGCGATTGCACCTGTAGGGCATCCATCGGTACATTTTAGGCAACGAATACAGTCCGCACTATTTACCTGACCATGATCTTTGAGGTTGCCTAAAACATCTACCTGCATTTCACACAAACGATTACATTTTCCACAGCCATTACATTCCTGATTCACCAAGCGTACTTTGCCGATCCCGATTCTGTTGAAAATCTTCAACAACGCACCAATCGGGCACAAGTAGCGACACCAGGCATGCCGACCGAAAAAGTAAAGCAGGACTGGTCCATAAAGAACAAAAGTAATCAATATCGAAATACCCGTTTGTTGCCCGCCCCAAGGTTCGGTGTCCGCCGCGTTAAATGTGAGCGTGGCGGGAACGCCATTGAGCCAATTTACCAACAGACTGCCGTACACTTTCGCGAACAGCGCGACAAAGGGTATCACCGCCAAATGTAAGGGCAACGTGTGCGGAAGCTTGAATTTAAGTTTGTCGCCGATACCCCATTCAACCAAATCGAGATAACCTCCAAACCAACAGAACCAGGCGCAGAATGCTCGTCCAAAGAGCAGTACGGACATCAAGACCAACATCCAAAACACGAATCCAGTATTCAATACGCCCCGCGAAAGTCCAGAAAATAGGGCTTCAATTCCGATACTGCCGACGGCGTGTGTACCCAGGACATACCAGGTGACCAGATGAATTGTCACGAGGAACAGCAGGAGTATTCTGCTCCATGCCCGGATTGTCTGTGTTTTCATCGGGTATCCCTGCTCCTCTCAGCCGCCCAATTGACGACTTGGCGTCGTGATGGATGGCAAGGGCATTGACGCAAAACACTTTCATTACATCACTCGCCGCTCGTCACTCGTCACTTGAGTTCGTAGATTTCGCCAAACTTGGTTTTGAGATACCGCATGTACAGCGCAACGTCCATCGGCGCGCCGACGACGCGTTGCAAGGTTTCTTGCGGCGTGAACTTGCGCCCGTGCCGATGCAATTTCTCGCGCAGCCACTCGCGCAACACCATAAACTCGCCGTGCTCGAACTGGGTATACAAATCGGGAATGTCCGCGAGCGCTTTTTCCCAAATCTGCGCGCTGACGATGTTGCCGAGCTGATACGTCGGGAAATAACCCAGCAACCCCACCGACCAATGCACATCTTGCAAACAACCCTGCGCGTCGTTGGGCACATCCACTCCCAGGTATTGTTTCATTCGCGCGTTCCACGCTTCGGGAATATCTTTTAGCGCGAGCGCGCCTTGCATAATTTCTT
Source organism: Chloroflexota bacterium (assembly GCA_016219275.1). NCBI lineage: Bacteria > Bacillati > Chloroflexota > Chloroflexota bacterium. The sequence goes on along the minus strand of JACRBM010000028.1, from coordinate 11,632 downwards.
GTTCGAGTTCAAAGCGCACGATGATGTGCAAACCGTACGTCGCTTCGTCCGCTTCGACGCGGATGAACGACGGGTGCACGCGATTGACCGCGCGATAGAACGTTTCCATCTCGACGTGTTTGAGTTGATCGGGAAACGTCGCTTGGATTTTCGGATAAAAGAATGTCCAGAACGCGCGACTACGCCCGACGAGATTCTCCCACATGCGGCTTTGCGATTCGTGCAAACTGCTCGACACGCCGCGTGCAAGGAGCGAACGTTCCAAGTCGGGATCAATTCCGTTTTCGTACAAGCCGTGACCGCACTCGTGCATCGAACCGAATAGCGAAGGGTTGATAAAATCTTCATAGTATCGCGTCGTGATGCGAATGTCGGTGATGCCGGAATTGCTCGCGAATGGATGCACCGTTGGGTCGAGTCGCCACGAGTCCGAACGAAAGCCAAAGCGTTCGACGACGTTGAGCGCAAACTCGCGTTGCTGGTCAATTGGAAAATGTCCGTGCAAGCACGCGTCGCTCACCGCGTCCGCGCGTTCGCGAATTTGCGCGATGAGTGGAATCAACTCTTTTTTGAGCGCGTCGAAAATCGTCTTGACTTCGGCGGTTTTCATCCCGCGCTCGAAATCGTCGAGCAAGGGATCGTAGACGTGATCGTACGGCTGGAAGCACTCGACGTAGCGATGTTTGAGCGCGACGTTCTTTTCGAGGTGCGGCAGAAACAATTTGAAATCGGATTGCTTGCGCGCTTCCGCCCATGCCATTTGTCCCAACGACGCCGCGCGCGTCATTTCGACGCGCAGTTCGGTCGGCACGACGCGTTGCTTTTCGTAATCCGTGCGCGCGACGCGAATCAAACTTGCATCGTCCGAATCGAACGGCAAGGTGGCTTCGTACTCGCGCAGATCGTCGAGCAGTTTGCCAATTTCGTCCGAAGTAAATTTCGCGTGCGCGAGACGACCGAGCGTCGCCATTTGTTCGGCGCGCACCGCCGCGCCTTTCGGCGCCATCATCGTTTGCTGATCCCAACTGAGCACCGCGCCGATTTTGTTCAGGTCGGCGATTTCGGTCAAGCGAATTTTGAGTTCGGCGAATTGTGAGTTCATCCCAATCTCCATTGATTGTATAGTGTTTTTTTCGCAAATTGGAAATTTGCGTTACAGCCCATCAAACCTGAACACCTGGGTCGAACAGACGCAGGTACTCTTGCAGCGCGAAACGGTCGGTCATGCCGGCGATGTAATCGCACACGACGCGCGGCAAGGGGCGAAGGTTGACTTTGGCGCGCACCGACTTGGGTAGCACACGTGGGTTTTCCATAAACACCGTGAACAAACCCTCCAGCACTTGCTCGGCTTTCGCCGCCATGCGCGCGACGCGATAGTGGCGATAGAAATTTTCCATCAGATAATCTTTGAGCACACGATTCTTGCGCGTCACCTCGTCGGAAAACGCCGTGATCGGCTTGCCCACCGCGCGCAACGCGGCGACCGAATCAATTTGCTTTGCGCGCAACCGCGCATCGGTCGTCGTCACGAAATCAGTCACTTGCAAATTGACCAGCCAGCGGACAAAGCGGTGGCGCATTAAATCCGTAAAACGATCTTCGCACGCGCCGGTTTGCGCGCACCACTCTTGCCAAAACTCGATCGTGGGCAGATCGCGCGGATCGAGAATACCGGCGCGCAAGCCGTCGTCGAGATCGGCGGTGCTGTACGCGGTTTCGTCCGCCGCACTCGCAAATTGCGCTTCAATCGTCGCGGCTTCGAGCGGATTGTACTCGGTGGGATTCACAACATCGTACTCGGTTTCGTGCTTGGCAATCCCTTCGCGCACTTCGTACGTGAGATTCAAGCCAGGATAATCGTCATAGCGTTCTTCCAATTCCTCGATGATGCGGAGCGATTGAACTTGATGATCGAACCCGCCGTGTTCTTTCATCAATGCGTTGAGCGTATCGCCGCCCGAGTGACCGAACGGCGGATGACCGAGATCGTGCGCGAGACAAATCGCTTCGGTGAGGTCTTCGTTCGCGCCGAGCGCGCGCGCAAAGGTCTTGCCGATCTGCGCGACTTCGAGCGAGTGTGTGAGCCGCGTACGATAATAGTCGCCTTCGTAATTGACAAACACCTGGGTCTTGTATTCGAGCCGGCGAAACGCGGTCGTGTGAATGATCCGGTCGCGGTCGCGTTGGAACGCGGTGCGATAGGGGTGTTCGGGGTCGGGATATTTACGTCCGCGCGAAGCGCGGCTGGGCATGCCGTAGGGCGCGAGGCGCGCCAGTTCGAGTTGTTCCAATTCTTCACGCGAGACAAACATGGTCTACCTCCAGTGCAGGGATTATAGCACAATCTTGGGTTTGTGAATCGCGTTCATCCGCCGCGCCACAATCCGGTAATCAGTCCGATGCTTGCCCCCAATCCGATCACCCACGTCGGATTGACTTGAAATCGAAACATGAGGAGCAGTGCCGCGAGCGCCAATCCAACCGAGAGCGGGTCAACTAACGCGGCGCGCGCGAGGTGGAGCGTGACCGCCGCCATCAACCCGAGCGCGGCAATATTGACGCCATCGAGAAATCCACCTGCCCATGTCGAACCGCGCAGACGCGGAACGAGTGGATAAATGATCGCCACGTAAATGAAGGATGGAAGAAAAATAGCCAGCGTCGCCAACAACGCGCCAGGGAGACCACCGACGAGATAACCGATAAAAGTCGCCGTGGTAAAAACCGGACCGGGCGTCACTTGCCCAATTGCGATGGCATCAATCAATTGTTGGTCGGTGAGCCAACCCAGGCGCAGGACAAAATCCGCGCGGAGAAAAGCCAGCAAGACATAGCCACTGCCAAACAACACCGCGCCGATTTTGAGAAAAGTCAGAAACAGTACACCCAAACTGAACGGCGTCGCAACCAGTCCGAGAAGCGACGCACTGCCCAATGCTGGCAAATAAACCAGCTGCGCGCGCCCGACGCGTCCCAGGTTTCGGCTTGCCATCACGACCAATCCACCGGCGATCAACAACACGAGTTCATTTGCGCCGAGCAGGTACGCGACAAAAACGACAACCCCCACGACACTGGTCAGCCAACCCTTGACCGCGGTTCGTCCCAGATTCCACAATGCTTGAAGGATGATCGCGATCACGCCCGGCTTGATGCCGTACAACACCGCACCAACCTGGGGCAGCGCACCCACTTGCACGTACATCCAAGCCAGCGCGAGAACGAGCAGCATCGCGGGGAGGATAAAACACACGCCGCCAAGAATCAAGCCGCGCCAACCCGCGCGCACAAAACCGAGACTGATCGCCAACTCGGTGGAACTCGGTCCGGGGATGAGATTGACCATGCCGAGCAGATCGAGAAAGCGTTGTTCGTCCACCCACTTGCGGCGATGCACGGTCTCAGCGCGCAACATCGCGATGTGCGCGGCGGGTCCACCGAATGCAGTCAAACCGAGTTTCAGAAATAGCGCGGCGACATCGAACAGATCGCGTCGTTTTGCGAGAGGCACAGGAGGTAGCATGGCTGTGTTTTCGATTTAACGCGAGGGCTACTCCGCGCGCACATAGTCGCCGATGCGATGTGTCACCGCGTACGCCGCGGCGTGGGCGCGCGTGGCGAGATTCAATTTGCTGAGGATCGCGCTGACATAATTGCGGACAGTCTTTTCGCTGAGGAAAACGGCGGCAGCAATTTCGCGATTCGTCTTGCCTGCCGCGATGTGCGCGAGAATTTTGATTTCTTGTTCGTTCAATTTGGCGAACGCGTGCGTCTCCGCGCGGCGCGCCGTCTCGCGGACGCGCGCAAACACTTTTTGCATCAACGTCGGATCCACCAACGATTCGCCGCGCCCGACCGCGAGCAGCGCGTCCACGAGCGCGCCACTGCCGATTTGTTTGAGCACATAGCCCGACGCGCCGGCGGCAATCGCATCGAACAGCATTTCGTCTTCGGCGTAGGACGTAAGCATCACCACGCGCGTCTGCGGCGATTGCGCGATGATCGCGCGACACGCTTCGATGCCGCTCTGATCGGGCAGGCGAATGTCCAGCAACGCCACGTCCGGCTTGAGCCGCGCCGCTTTTTCGATGGCTTGCATTGCGTTACACGCTTCGTCCACGATTTCAAAATCGGCGTGGCGCGCGAGCAGAGTTCGCAAACCGATCCGTACAACTTCGTGATCGTCAACGAGTAGAATTCGCAGCGCCATCCTGTTCCTTCTGGCGCGTGAGCGGCGCCGTCACGCGCACTATCGTGCCCTGATTAGGTTCTGCCTGAATCGCCAGCTGCGCGCCGATGAGCTCGGCGCGTTCGCGCATATTCGTCAAACCCTGTCCCTGCCCGGGCGCAGGACTGGGTTTGGTCTGCCAGCCGACGCCGTTGTCCGCGATTTGCAGTTCGACCGCGTCTGGAAGGTACGTCAACGTGATGTTGACCCGCGTGGCGCGCGCGTGCTTGGCGACGTTGATCAATGCTTCACGCGCAATCGCGAGCATTTCTTTTTTCTGCGCCGTGGTCAGTTCATCGCGACGCGTACCGATGACGCGCAACTCGGCGTCAACCAGTGTTTGCAAACGAAACGCGCGCGCGAGTTCGCCGAGATCGGCGGCGCAATCGGTCGCGCCGGTCTCGCGCCGCAAGTCGAGAATGTAACTACGCAGGTCGCGAATCGTTTGATTCAACATGCCGATGACGTGATTGATTTTTTCTTTCGCCGGCGGCGCGTGCCCGTCGAGCGACAACGCGGCATCTTCGAGCATTAGCCCCGCGCCGTACAACGCTTGAATGATGCCATCGTGGAGTTCGCGCCCGATCCGCTCGCGGTCCGCCGAGACCGCGCGCGTTTGCGCGGCTTCTTCCAACTGGTGCTCCGTCTCGACGCTGAAAATTTCCAAGCCGCGAATGATGAGGTACGCGATCGAAATGCCGCACAGCGCGCGAAAGACGGCGGCGGAGACACCCAGGTTTTGATTGAACAGATCGTAATTCAGGACCGATGCCGGGAAAAAATTCGCGCGCGGTGTGATGGCGCAGAGAAATCCGTACCCCGCGAACGCGAATGCCGCGCCGCGAAAATAGCGCGCGATGCGCGCGAGGTTCATGCGTTGCGCTTGGCGCGCTTGGAGGTTCAAGCCCCACGCGGCGGCAAACGCGCCGGGCACGCCGAGCAAGTAGCGCGCGAGAATATCGCCGAGATCGAACGATTCCGTCCAGTCCATTGGCGCGACGATGAGCGCGCCCGCGCCCACCAGCGCCCACAGCGTAAACAGTCCCAGCGGCGCGGCGCGCGCGCTGGGCATGCTCAACGCGACGCCGAACTGGAACAAGGCAAAAAACGAAATCGCTTCCAAGAGCAAACGCACCAAGCGGAGCGCGTTGATTCCATCGGGGGAGAGATATGCGCGTTGAATCGGAATGAACACCGCGCCCCACTCGTAGACGCCGTGCACGATCCCAAAGAGTGCGAGCAATCCCAGATGTCGCGCCAACGCGATCTCGCTATGCTTGAACGATTGCAGCGCGACCGCCAAGCCCAGCACAAAGAACGCCTGACCGTATATGAAAAATACAATCTCGCGATTGAGTTGAAAGAATTCGCCCACCAGTCACCACCGATACAATTATTTTAACGCACGAATGCAAATTGAGCAAACGCCGCGCGGCGCCGGGACAAAACGGCAAAATAAGCGGGACACTTGTCCCTACCCCCACACCGCGAGTTACATTAAACTGCGATGAGAACGCGATGCCGAGGAAGGCATTTCGTTTTCTCTGCGTCCCCCAACGTCCTGATGCGGCGTTTGCGCGAATTGCGCGCGCGTTTCATCGCGACGTTTTTTATTTGCGCGCGCCCCGAGAAGACGCAGGACCACGCGCGCCAGTTCTGACGAGGGAACCCTGTGGCGCATAGAAAGGAGGCATGCCCCAACTACACCGGTTCGTTCGATTGAGCGGATGAGTCAAAATCAAAGAGGAGAACTCTAATGAATCTCACAAGAACCCTCGTCGTTCTGATTTCCGCGATTGTCACTCTGACCATCGCGGGAATCTTGTTCGCACTTCCGACGGACGCGCAGGGACCGGCATTTGGCGCAACATACGTCAAATCGGAAACCTGCAAGACCTGTCATCAAGGCATCTACGACACGTTTATGAAATCGGGACACCCGTGGAAAGTGAACAAGGTCGTAGATGGCAAACCGCCCACGCTGCCCTTTACCAAAATCGAAAAACTTCCAGAAGGATATACCTGGAATGACATTTCGTACGTCATCGGCGGCTACAACTGGAAGTATCGCTTTATGGATAAACAGGGTTACATCATCACAGACAAACCCGGCGCGACCGTCAGCGATACGAATTATTTGAACCAGTGGAACTTTACCAACCCCGCGGCTGGCAAAGACGCGGCGTGGAGCAAGTACAACTCTGGCACTAAGAACTTGAAGTACGATTGCGGTACCTGCCACACGACCGGTTACAAGCCGACCGGCAGTCAGGACAATCTGCCTGGCATCGTCGGCACGTGGAGTGAAACTGGGATCCAGTGCGAAGCGTGTCACGGTCCCGGCAGTTTGCACGCCGCGAATCCCTACGGCGTCGCGCTGAAAGTGGATCGCGATCCGGAGTTGTGCGGCAAGTGTCACCGCCGTAGCGACATCACGGTCATTGATGCAAAGAGCGGTTTGATAGATCACCACGAACAGTACGAAGAATTCTATCAAAGCAAGCACCTCTCGCTCAAGTGCGTGGATTGCCACAATCCGCATCAAGGCGTCGTGCACTTGCGTCAAGCGAACAAGCAAACGACGCGCACGTTGTGCGAGAACTGCCACTTTAAGGAAGCGCGCAATCAAGCGTCTGCCGCGCACCTCGCGATCAAGGTCGCGTGCGCGGATTGCCACATGCCGCGCATGATCGGTTCGAGCGCGTCCGTGGATGCCGCCAAGTTTGTAGGCGACATTCGCGTGCACATGTTCGCGATTGATCCGGAAGCCACCGCCCAATTCACGTCGGATGGCAAGGCAGTCGTTTCGCAAATCACGCTCGACTTTGCGTGCAAGTCGTGCCATGTTCAAGGCGGCAAAGCAAGCGTCAAAACCAACGACGAATTGAAAGCCAAAGCCAAGAACTATCACGCCCCGAAATAGCCCTCCCCTGGCGAGTCTCCCAACGGGTCGAGCGAGTCCGCTCGACCCGTTTTTCGCGCGCTTTTGACCATTCTTTGACCAGACTGAATTTGACTTTTGAACTCCTGCTTGTTATATTCGGATATGAGCAAGTGTGTGATTTGAGCGCGACGACGAATGTCGCGCCCGTTGCATTTTCCGAGCGTCTCGTCATGGCGCGCGCGAGCATGATTCGCGTGCAAACGAGACGCGTTTTTGTTTGCGGCTCAAACGCACCACTGTGCGTACCGTCCGATGCTGGACGAAATACTGGCAAGAATGTCGCGGTCATTCTGACGAGGGAATGCCCTGACGCGCTTGGCAATCGAAAGGAGGAGTGGAGAGGAAGCAATCCCGACTACAGACGTCAATCGGATAACCCAATTTACTCTCAGTGAGGAGATCACATGTCCAAAATCAAGACCCTCGTCATGATCACTGGGGTTGCCTTGCTCATCGCCGTTGCGGCGCTAATGCTGTTGTCCGCGCCGCAGAGTGTATCGGCGCAAGGTCCAACCCCGACGCCCAAGCCGCCGAACGCGGTCGTCAGCGTCGTTCCGGTCGCGGCAAACGCGACCAAAGATCCAAACGTCATCACCGGCACGATCAAAACCGTGACCGACACTGCGGTGGGCGAGTACAACCTCACCATCGCGATGGGCACGACCGGTTTGAATAACGTTCCGATCAATGTGCCCGTCACCGCGCAGTGCGTATCGGATGACGCCAAAAATCCTGGCAAGCCTGCGTGGTCGTTGATCAAACCGGCGGAATCCAAAGCGACACTTGCGTTCACCAACACCAAGCAAACCAAGTTCACGCCCGATGTGGTCGGTTGGTTCGCCGTCACTTGCAACCTGGGTGGCGGCGGTGAAGTGGGCGGCGTGCGCGTGTACGCGAACACGTTCGTCGGCATAACCGATGGCAAGTGCGAAACCTGCCACGCGACCAAGGTCGTCGAATGGAAGAAAACCGGTCACGCCAAAATCTTTACCGAAGAAATTGATGTCAAGCCCACGCACTATACTGAAAGTTGTGTGTCGTGTCACGTGACGGGTTACTTTGTGCCCCCCGTCGGCGCGGGCAGTGGTGGATTCAAAGATGCGGCAACCAAAGCCGGCTGGAAGATGCCAACCTGGAAAGAAATCGAAGCCGGTGGCAACTGGGACAAAGCACCCGCTCCCGTCAAAAACATGGCGAACATTCAATGCGAACAATGCCATGGTCCTGCCGGTGGACACGTCAAGGGTGAAGCCACGATGGCAACCAGCTTTAACGAAGGCGTGTGCAATATCTGCCACAATGGTTCGAGCCGCCACGACAAGGGCGAACAACTCAAGAACGCCGGTCACGCCGATCGCACCTCGCCCGCCTTCGCGATTGAAGGCATCGGCGAGCAAGCGTGCGTGCGTTGCCACTCAGGCGCGGGCTATGTGACCTTTACCAAGAACCCGACCAACCCTGCCGCCTGGGAAAACGAAAAGCAAACAATCTCTTGCGCGACCTGCCACGATCCGCACGACGACAAGAACGCGTGGCAATTGCGTATCAGCGGCACCGCGCAACTTGTCGGCTTGCCGTTCAAAGTGACCAAGGAAGTCGGTCTCTCGGCAACCTGCTTTGAATGCCACAACAGCCGCGTCAGCTCGGAAGCATTTGCTGCTGGCACATCCACAAGCACCCCGCACTATAGTAGCATCGCGGAATTGATCAGCGACACCGGCGGCGTTACCTACGGCGCGACCGTACCGAACTCGCCGCATGGTACAATCGTTGGCGTTGCGCCCGTCGCGAACCCCGCTTACGACGCGGTCAAGAATCCTGATGTCGCCAAGTTCCTGTGGAGTTCGCCGGCAGACACCAAGGGTAACATTCCGGGTCCGTGCGTCGCATGCCACATGTGGGCGCCCATCAGCGATCAAAAAGATGCGAACTATGACAAAGTCGGTGGACACTCATTCAACACCAAAAGCCCGGATGGCAAGTTCGATTACACCGCGTCCTGCAAGTCGTGCCACGGCGATCAAAAGAGTTTCAACCTAACCGCCAAAGCCGACTATGACGGCAACGGCAAGACCGAAGGCGTGCAAGACGAAGTCAAGGGCTTGCTGAACGTCGTATGGAAGACCTTGGAAGCCAAGGGCTTTAAGAAAGTGGACACGGGCTATCCGTACGCCACCTTACCGCAAGGCGCGGACTTGAAACTTCGCAGTGCCTGGTTCAACTTCCGCCTTGTCTACGGCGTGATGTGGGGCACGGACACCGGCAACGGCAACGAAGGCAAGGCGCAAGCCATGCACAATTTCAAACGCTCGGTCGCGCTGTTGCAACTCTCGCTCAAAGACCTGAACGGCTCATTGCCAGCCGGTATGACGGAGATGAAGTAATCAAGCGCGCGCGCCGCGAGCCATAATCTCATCTACATTCGAACAATTTAGACACATCGTTATCGCAACCAGACAACAACGTCGAACCATTCACCTACGTGACACCTATCGCGGCAAACGCGAGCGGGCGGGATCGAATCTCCGATTTGATCCCGCCCGCACCATTTCTACCCGTTCCGTCCAACTCAATATCTTCGCCATAATGATTTCGCCCGCTCAAGACTTGCGAAGTTTTTGAAAACTTCGCAAGTCCGAAACTCCGTTTGGCGAAGGTGTTGTCCAACTGAAATCAGGAAAACGAAAAAATTGACGAACACGACGCGACGCGATAAAATGGAATTGAACATGTAAATCGTCAAGGACGCCGATGAACGAATCGCACCTCAAATTCCCCGCCTGGTTTCACAATCCGTTCCTCCAAATCGTGGTCGTCGGTTTGTTTAGCTGGATTGCTTATCTTCATCTCACGTTGACTTATCCGCTCCAAGGAATGTTAGAGCGGCACCTCCTCACCGACTTTGGTCGCGCACAGAACTGGAGTCAGGCGTCGCTCATTGATTTCCTCATCTCGATTTTTGGCGCGTTCTTTTTGTATCTCCTCGCCTGGCGCATCGTGAGCCGCCACCCCTCCGATCACCGCTTACTCTGGTTGATCATTGCGTTTGCCGCGCTCTTTGCCGTGACCCTGCTCGCGATGTATCCGATCACCGCGACGGATGTCTTCGAGTACGTTTTTCACAGCCGGATCTTGACGCACTATGGACAGAATCCACTCGCCGTTCCACCAATCGTTTTCAAGGGCGATCCGTTCTTGAAAATGGTGAATTGGGCGCGGCATCCTTCGCCGTACGGTCCACTGTGGGTTTTGCTCACCGTGCCGGGGAGTTTGATCGCCGGCAATGACCTGATGTTGAACCTCGTCTTGATGCGCGGATTGCCGGTTGTATTTCTGCTGAGTTGCGCGCTCGTGATCGCCGCGACGCTGCGACACAAAAACCCTGGTCAGCAACTCATCGGCACTCTGCTTTTCGCATGGAACCCGCTGGTGATGTTCGAAGCCGCCGGCAACACGCATAATGGTATCATCATGATGTTTTTCGCGCTCGGCGCGATCTATCTCCTCGTGCGCCAACGGTGGGCTTGGGTCATTCCGGTGCTCATCGCGTCCGTGCTCGTCAAATATATCACTGCGATATTGGTTCTGCCTTTTCTGATCTATTGTTGGCGCGCGCAGGAAGGACGACGCCAACAGGTCGCCTACCTCATCAAGACGTCCGCCATCACGGCGTTGTTCATCGGCGCGATTATCCTACCATTTCTCCAAGTGCCGGTCGGATTGTTGGAGGAAGCGAATTTCTACAGTCTGCTAGCGATTCCCTCGCTTGCCTACAACGTGCTGTTGCCTGGCATAGGCGACAAACCGGCTAAAGCATTGACGATCATCGGGTCGTTTATTTCGTATTTGCTGGTGTACGCGTTCAGCTTGCGGATGCTTCTGCGCCAGCAACGACCGTACTCGCTGATCGTGTTGAGCACATGGCTGGTCGTCGCGTATCTCGGAATCGCGTGCATGCACTTTCAGCCCTGGTTTGTGATTTGGCCCCTCACTCTCGGCATCTGGGTCAGCCATCCCCTCGCGCGCCGTGTGCTCGTCGTGTTCACAGCATCGGCGTTATTGTCGTATGCCGCCAATTTCGTATGGATTTGGAATTTCAAAGTGATGCAAAGTTTGCAGGTCAACATGATGTTCGTCGCGGTCATCTTCGCGCCGCCGATGGTGGTGGGTGTGCTTGGGCGGATGCGGCAACTGCAATGGCTTTCGCCGCGCCGGTGGATGCTTCGCATGCGCGCGTAAAATTCGAGACTGTGGATTATGCCGCGCGTGTTTGCTTCGCTCTGCGCAAAAACGGTGTGAGCTGCGCCCGGGAAAATGAGTATACCGCAAAAGTGTCGGGGCTTGCGTAGAACCATCTATTGAATAAACTGCAGGTGCGTGTGAATCTTGCGCCAGGAGTCAAGCAATGTCTCGTCAGCAATCACGCCCACAACGGGAAGCCGCATTTTTAGGACTCG